>JASLDM010000092.1 GCA_030151565.1 Flavobacterium sp.
TGTATTTTAAAATATAGCGAAGATATAACGCAAAAAAAAGAGCTCCCATAGGGAACTCTTTTGATATATTAAGTAAGTAATCAGGTTTGACAAACGTTCTTATTTAACTTGATTAACGACAGCCGCGAAAGCTTCTGGGTGGTTCATTGCTAAATCTGCAAGAACTTTACGGTTCAATTCGATGTTGTTAGCTTTGATTTTACCCATAAATTGAGAATAGCTCATCCCGTGAAGTCTAGCTCCAGCGTTGATACGCATAATCCATAATGAACGGAAGTTTCTCTTTTTTTGTTTTCTATCACGGTAAGCATATACCATTGCTTTTTCTACCGCGTTTTTAGCTACTGTCCAAACGTTTTTACGTCTTCCAAAGTAACCTTTGGCTTGCTTCAAAATTCTTTTTCTTCTCGCTCTTGAAGCTACTGAGTTTACTGATCTTGCCATGCTTTTAATTGTTTTTGTAGAGGGCGGTTATTTTTCAAACACTTCTAAATCTTAGTTTGCACCACTCCAGGGTTATTAATTTGTTTTAACCGAAAGATCGATTAGATTAATCTTAATTGATCTTTGATGCTTTTAACGTCTGATTTGTGTACCAATCCAGAGTGTGTTAAAGCTAATTTACGCTTTTTAGATTTTTTAGTCAAAATGTGACTTTTGAAAGCGTGTTTTCTTTTGATTTTTCCAGAGCCAGTCACTTGAAAGCGTTTCTTAGCACTAGATTTAGTTTTCATTTTAGGCATTTTGTTCCTAGGTATTAATGATTATCTTACTTAATTATTGTCTACTTCTATACAAGTATAGAAATTATTGTTTCTTTTTCTTAGGTGCGATGAACATTGTCATACGCTTTCCTTCTAATACTGGCATTGATTCTACCTTACCAAATTCTTCTAAGTCTTGAGCAAGTCTTAAAAGTAAGATTTGACCTTGATCCTTATAGATGATAGAACGACCTTTAAAGAAAACAAATGCTTTTAATTTAGAGCCTTCTTTTAAGAATTTCTCTGCATTCTTTTTCTTAAACTCATAATCGTGCTCATCGGTTTGAGGACCAAAACGAATTTCTTTTACGGTAATTTGTGTAGATTTTGCTTTAAGCATCTTCTCACGCTTCTTTTGTTCGTAAAGGAATTTTTTATAATCAATAATTTTACAAACAGGAGGCGCTGCATTTGGAGAAATCTCTACCAAATCCAATTGTTGCTCTTCTGCAATTTGAAGTGCTTGAGCCGTTTTATAAACACCAGTTTCAATATTGTCTCCTACTAATCTAATCTCAGGAACGCGGATTGCATTGTTAATACGATGCAAATCTTTCTTTTCTTCGCGAGGTCGGTAACCTCTGTTGTTTCTTACTGCTATGGCTATAATAATTTAAATGCTTGTGTTGCAAGCAGGTTATACTTTGTTTAAAATGATCTAACAGAACTGTTTACTTCTTCTTGTACCATAGAAATAAACGCTTCTATTGTCATGCTTTGATTTGATTTACCAGAATCTCCGTGTTTACGCACAGAAACTGTGCCAGTCTTTTCTTCCTCTTCTCCTACAATCAACATAAAAGGATACTTCTGAACTTCTGCTTCTCGAATCTTTTTACCAATCGTTTCGTTTCGATTGTCTACTAGAGCGCGAATTTCGCTATTTTCTAGCAAATCTAAAACTTTTTTAGCATATTTTTCATATTTCTCACTCAAAGACAGAATGATAGCTTGTTCTGGCATCAACCACAATGGGAAATTTCCTCCTGTGTGCTCTAATAAAATCGCAATAAAGCGCTCCATAGATCCGAATGGTGCTCTGTGAATCATCACAGGGCGGTGCAATTCGTTGTCTGAACCTTTGTAGCTCAATTCAAAACGCTCTGGTAAGTTGTAGTCTACTTGGATAGTACCCAATTGCCAACTTCTTCCCAATGCGTCTTTTACCATAAAGTCTAGTTTAGGTCCGTAAAAAGCAGCTTCACCTGTTTCAATTACATAATTCAACCCTTTGTCTTTGGCTGCATTAATAATGGCTTGCTCTGCTTTTTCCCAGTTTTCTACTGAACCAATGTATTTGTCAGGGTTGCTCAAATCGCGAACTGATACTTGGGCAGTGAAGTTTTCAAATCCTAAAGATCCGAATACATACAATACCAAGTCAATTACTTTTTTGAACTCTTCGTCCAATTGATCTGGTGTACAGAAAATATGGGCATCATCTTGAGTAAATCCACGTACACGTGTAAGTCCGTGAAGCTCTCCAGATTGTTCGTATCGATACACCGTTCCAAATTCTGCGTAACGCTTTGGTAAGTCTTTGTAAGACCACGGTTTTGCGTTGTAAATTTCACAGTGGTGTGGACAGTTCATCGGTTTTAATAAAAACTCTTCTCCTTCAACGGGTGTATGAATAGGTTGGAAGCTGTCTGCTCCATACTTAGCATAGTGTCCCGATGTTACATAAAGCTCTTTCTGACCAATATGTGGGGTTACTACTTGTTCATAACCTGCTTTTTTCTGTGCTTTTCTCAAAAACTGCTCTAAGCGGTCTCTTAATGCAGCTCCTTTTGGTAACCACAAAGGAAGTCCTTGTCCTACTTTTTGAGAGAACGTAAATAAATCTAATTCTTTTCCTAAACGACGGTGGTCTCTTTTCTTAGCTTCTTCTAGTAATTGTAAGTATTCCGTTAAGTCTTTCTGTTTTGGGAAAGAAATACCGTAAACACGTGTTAGCTGTTTGTTTTTCTCATCACCTCTCCAATATGCTCCTGCAATTGATAAGATTTTGAAGGCTTTGATAATACCAGTGTTTGGAATATGTCCTCCGCGACAAAGATCGGTAAAATCATCGTGGTCACAGAATGTAATCGTTCCGTCAGCCAAGTTTTCAATTAACTCTACTTTGTAAGGGTTGTTTTCTTTTTTGTAAAAATCTAAGGCTTCTGCTTTTGTAGCAGAACGCATTGTGAATTCGTGTTTCTCACGTGCAATTTGCAATACTTTATCTTCAATTGTTTTAAAGTCTGCATCAGTAACTTTGTGATCTCCGAAATCTACGTCATAATAAAATCCGTTTTCAATAGCTGGACCAATAGTCAATTTAATACCTGGGTACAACTGTTGCAACGCTTGAGCCATAACGTGAGAAGTAGAGTGCCAAAAAGCTTTTTTTCCTTCTGCGTCATTCCATGAGTACAAAACCAAACTACCATCGGTGGTCAATGGGGTCGTGGTTTCGATGGTGGTACCGTTAAAGCTTGCCGAAATGATATTTCGAGCTAATCCTTCGCTTATACTTTTAGCAACATCAAAAGGAGTACTGCCTGAGGCATACTCTTTCACTGATCCGTCTGGTAATGTAATTTTAATCATAGTTAAATTTAAAATAAAGCGCAAATATAATCCTTTAACTTTAGAGTTACAATAAATTATCGTGACTTATATGTGCTAAATTCAGTTAACTGCTGCTTATTTCAAGTATTCTTAGTTGTTTTTTGAAAAATAGGTAAATTGACACCAGTCCAAATGGCTATTTTAAGTTTTTTTAAAATTAATTTAGGATTCGTAAACAAGACAATTTCTCCACCATATTTTGATTCTTTTACCCATAGAGGATTAAAATAAGGAACACTTTTTTTGAACTATACTATTGCTCATAGCGATATTTAAAGTGTTTTGTCTAAGAGGGAGATTAGATGCTAAAAGAGAGTTGGAAGTAGCTTTGAAGCTTTATGGTTAGTGGCTTCATCGGAAGATGTACCAAACAAGAAGCACACATATACCAGTCTCCTTCGAGAAAAAGGACGAAATTCGAAGGTGTGTGGTACTTGCTTGGTAGGACTATCGAACAAGTACCGCTACAATTCTGATGTTGGATGCTTCGGTTCTTGTTGTTCTTTTTTCAAGTTTAGGTATGGAAGGCGTGATGATTTTAAAATTAAAAATAACATAGAAAACCTTGGGTTCTTCTTTTACGTGTATTTCTTGTCTTTTTTAGGCTTTTTATAGCTGTAAAATGATTATTTTGCGCTTTTAATTAGCTTTATTAATGGCATATCAAATCAAACCGTATGCGGATGAGAATTTTTGCGAATGGAATGCTTTTTTAGCAACTGCTAAGAATGGAACGTTTTTGTTTCATCGCAATTTCATTGGGTATCACGGCAATCGTTTTGAAGAGGCTTCTTTGCTGTTTTATGACGGTGACTTATTGGTGGCTATTTTTCCTGCCAATCGACAAGGCGATACTGTGTTTTCACATCAGGGCTTGAGCTATGGTGGATTGGTGGTTCAGCCCAATATACGCTTGCAAGATTATCTTGATATTTTTTCAACTTTATTGGCTTATTGGACAACACGTGGCGTTGAAAAAGTAAGGATTAAAAATTTGCCGCCTATTTATGTGAATGCGCCTACTGCCGAATTGGAGTATATTTGTTTTTTGACAGACGCGAAAATTGTGCGTACGGATATGTTGCTCGTTGTTGATAATAGGGCAGATTTACCGTTGACAACCAATCGGAAGCGAAGTATCGCCAAGGGATTTAAAGAGGGTTTTTACGTAGAAGAAAATAATGATTTTGCTTCTTTTTGGCAACAGGTGCTTGTGCCTAATTTAAAAGCGAAACACGGGATTGCTCCTGTGCATAGTTTGGAAGAAATAGAGTTGTTGCATCGTAAATTTCCACGAGAAATTAGACAGTTTAATCTTTATACTCCACAAGGGGAATTGGTGGCAGGTGTAACAGTTTTCGAAACCGATACCGTAGCGCACTTGCAATACATATCTGGCTTGCCTGCTTGGAACGAAAGAGGTGCTATTGATTGGTTGCACCATTACTTGATGGAGGTGCCTTTTAAGGAAAAGGCTTTTTTTGATTTTGGCAGCTGTAACGAGCAAGAAGGACGCAAACTAAATAAAGGGTTGTTGTATTGGAAAGAAGGGTTTGGCGCTCGTGCTGTGGCACAACATTTTTATGAAATAGAAACCAAGTGTTTCAATAAACTTCAAGACTTATGGATATGATTAGCTTTTTGGATTTGCATAAAATCAACAAGCCTTTTGAAGCTGATTTTTTAAAGAAAACACAAGCTATTTTTGATAAAGGTTGGTATGTGTT
>JASLDM010000123.1 GCA_030151565.1 Flavobacterium sp.
GATTAAAATACTATTCCCCTTTTCATCGACACGCAAACCTCCGTATTTAGCGGCTTCAAACTTTTCCGCTTGCCCTTCTTGAAAAAAATACGATTCCGCGCCGATATGAATACGCCAATCTGGTTTGAAATATTTAATCGCGAGCTCCTTGGCTTCAATTGGAGCAAAAGTTTCTTGCAAACGAACGCTTTGCCCTACCCCCAAAGAGTCTAAGGTCAACACAACAAAGCCTCTTTTGGAAATTTCTGGAGTTTCTGTTTCAAAAAAAGAATTGGAATTGGAATTGCTTATCGCATAATTAAGACGCATATAATCGCCTTGCATCAAGGAACGGGGATCTACAGGGGCAAGTTCTAATAGCACAAGCGTTCCTTCTTTCAATGTTTTCTCTTTAGCTTGTACAGCAAGAATAAAAAACAAGGCAATACCTACAAGGTTTGCTAAGATTATTAAATTTCTATATTTCTTCATCACGACTCATTTTTTTAGATACCAATGCGTAAACAACCAACAATACCCCTCCTGTTCCCATTAATAACAATGATTTTGTCAATAGACTCAAATCGAGATCATAATAAAAACGAGTGATGGAATAAATAAAAAACAACAAAGAAAGTACGATCCCTGTTTTATACAACGAGCGAAAGCTTAAAACAAGTAATAAAAAAGAGATTGAAACCCCAGGCATCCACAAGGTAGGTACAAAACAAAAAATGCCTAAAACAAGTAATACCCATTGGTTTTTACGACTCACTAGATGCGCTTCCATCAATTGATAAAAGGTGTAAATCAGCACCAGTACAGCTACAAATGAAGCTAGCTTTAACGGAGTAATAAAAGAAATGTTTACAAAATCATTATTATATAAAAGAAATGAATCAAAATAATTAGATCCCAGAATGATACAGCTAAACAATCCCAATCGGATAGGATTGTATCCTTCAACCCAAAAAGAACCACTCGCCAATACTTTCGCTTCCTTTAAAAACATAAAACTTGCAACAAGTATCAAGAAACTAAGATATATTCCTTTTACATAATAGTAATTAAAAAACTCGGTTAAAAAGAAATATAAAGCTATTATCAAACTTAACGTTGCTAAAAAGGATAAGATATAATTTCTGAAAAAAAACAGGGTTGCTCCCGCTAAGACCATAACATAGAGGCTCGAAACTGCAAGGTTCCGAATATCTAAAGTATTTAATGCAAAGAAAAGAAACACATAACTCATCAAGAATAATACTACGGAAGCTGTTTCAAGGCTTACACTATTGTATTTTTTATTGATCCATAGTGCCAATCCCCAACTCAGTACCATTAAGACAAAATCAACAGCAGTTGATTTCAATAAATTCAAGCTAAAAAGTGTAACTAAAAACAAAAGACAACTCACAACGCCTCCTACAAGAGCCAGTAATTTTACAGCAAAGGACACTTCTTTTTTATCATAATTTTTCTTAGCCATTTCAATTGCAGCGCTATCTACGTGAACGCCTTGAGCTTCTAAAGAAACACAAACCTCATCTAAAACGGTGTTGTTATTGCTTTTCATTTTGCCACTTTTTTTGAAGATTATTAATTCCTATAACTTGAAGTGTCGCTAAGACCAATACCACAATACCGATCAAGAAGAATCCATCTATATCAAGCTCCATAACCCGAATTAAGAAACACGTAAAAATAGTACTTAGCCCTACAGGAACAATAGCAACAGGAAAAACGTTACGCTGCTTAAGTCCATAAATTACAAAGCCTGCAAAAAGTAAAAGTCCTAGTACGATAAACAAACCAGAATAGGCATAATGCTCATTATTACGACTTCCTATGGTTTGAAAAACCTTAAAGCAACCACCAATAGTTACAATTAATACCAAAGCACTCTCTAGAACAATAGTATACCAAACGGGCACTTGAAACCCTTTTTTATAGAACGCGAATACTTGTGGTAAAACCAAGCCTATGCCATTTACAAGAAGCAATTGAATACCTAAGGGGTAAGGTTCTTCTCCAGGTGTAACTTGTAAAAAATACAAGATCAAAACCGTATTGGCCAAAAGAGCGTACAACAACCATAAGGGCGGAAACTTGGTAAACAAACTCCATAAAGAAACAGCTAAAAACCAAGTTAAAAACAAATCGTAAGCATTGGCTCCAGTTTGATATACTTGACCAAAAACGGCAAATAAAACCCCTACTAAAACGGCTGATGCAGTTAGTAAAATATTTTTATATAATGTGGCCATACGCATATATACCGCTGTAAGTGTAGAACCAATAATAAGTCCACCGAGTAAAGCGAATTTGGCAAACTTAGGCAAGTCATCCCAGTTATAGGCAAAGAAAAAGACCAAGCCCGAAAGCGTAAGTCCTAATCCAAAAACAACAAAAAACAACTTAATAAACTGATCCCAAGCAGCTTTATCCGCGTATTTATGCTCTTTTAAAACACGCTCAAGTGCTGGAGCATCCATAGCGGTGTGTTCGAGCAACAACGCTACATCACGCAGAGGTAACCCTTTCTTTATTTTATTCTCCATATTTAGTCATCGTTAGATGCAATTGTTTTTACAAATACAATTCGTAGATCGTATCTGCTGTATAACTTCCCTCAGGACCATAAATAATCCAATCCGTTAAATCGGACAATTCATACATATTTATATCACCTTCATTAAGATCTTTAATCCAATAAGGTTGATTTAATAAAACGCCTGTAATAGCTGTGTCTTTTGCACTTATTAGCTCAAACCACAAATGCTCTCTTTGGCTATCATTTTCTGCATCATCAACCACTACGCCTATTTTGACTAAAAAACGCCATTCTTCATCACTTTTTTCTTGCTTTTGAAATATTGATGTAAAAAATGAGGTCTTTTTAGAAGGTGCTTTGTGAACGTCAAACAAGCGTTTAAACAAATCAAAACGTTCAATAGCAAGCGCACTCATACGTGCCGTTTCTTCGTTAGTGATAAAATAGATAGGATTGTCTTGGAGGGTTTTCACATACAATTCAGGCGATATCAACCGATCATTCTCAACGGCAAACAATACTCCTGAAGGTCCTCCGTGAATATTCAATTCATTATTTTCGTCTAATCGGTCAGGCAATCCACCAATAGATAAGCTTTCAAAATACTCCAAAGCTTTTTCCCAACGTACCCAACATAAATTTAATCCCGTACCATCATAGCCAACTTCAAAAGTCTCTTCTTCTGGTATTAAATCTCCCAATAACTTCTTCACCACAATAGTCATCATTGTAGCAATATCTTGTGCTCCATTTTGCAGGTCCAACACTTCAAATTCAACCATTCCACAACGATGCAATCCGTGGGTATGAAGCCAATAGCGTTGTTGCTCACCTTCACCCTCATAAACGGCGTGAATCGTAAATAAATAATCTGGTGAAGGCGGTACATCAGATGCAGCCGACATACGCAACCAATGTCCAGAAAGGAGTTGTAAAGATGAAAAATCAATTGCAATACTTGATTGAGGTACAAAAAGATTTAGCAACTTTAATTGGATCAAGAAAGAATCTGTCAGCGACTCAGGATCAAAGTACATCGTAATTTCAAGATACTCTTTAGCAGCGATTGCCAAATCTAGTTCCTCTTCCCCTACGCGATTAGCAAATCCAAACTCATTTAAGTTAATTTCATTTCTACAAACATATAAATTGAAATTAATGTCTGCATCCCATATTTTAACCGTAACGGCAGCAGCTAAAGAAACAAAGTCAGATTCTTCTTCAGCATTTCGCTCAAAAGATACAACTTCAAAGTCTGAACTATCGTTAAAGACATTTTTCAAATAGGTTTCAGAAAAATCAAAATCAGGTGTTGCAGGTAATACGCCCATAGTTGACGGTAATTGCCCTTCTCCTTCTGCTATTAAATTATAGATATCATTGTTGTCCATAAATACTATTTTTCAAATCAATATAATTCAAATATAAAGCATCTAAGGGTTTCTATTACTATCTTATTCTTATTTTCTTAATGTATAAAGCAATTCTTTCAACGAGTTACTGCAATTAAATAAAAGAAACTAGCCCGTAGCTAAAGGTCTTTAGTATTAAAAATAAAGCAGTATTCGCTTTATAAAAAAAATGCTAACACAAAAAAAGGTCTTATTCCTTACTGAAACAAGACCTTTTAGTTTTTAGATAATTTGAGCTTCTATCTGATTTAACTCTTCAAGAATACGTGATTTATCCTCTATAAAGAAAGAGGTGTCTAAAGCAAAAAGCTTTTTATAATAAGTTATTCCTTCTAAAATATTAGCTTGAAGCTTCTGTAGCTTCTTTGCTTTCAAAGGTGTTGTTTCTAGAGCTGTCGTTTCTTTCTCTTTTTGAAAGTGATCGCGATACATTCTGAGTTCCTTGATTAAGAAGTTAGGACGTATGCTCGAGTGCATCACATTGGCACGACCATAAATATGTCCTACCATTTGGTTCAAAGAAACCTCTTCTGAAAAATAGGCAATATTCGGTCCTGGACAAATAACTACCCCTTGTGCCTCGCCTTTAATAGGCAATTCGTGTTCTAAAAAAGAAGCGTTTGCCAAACCGATACACAAACACGCTTTCTCGGTTATTTTATCAAATTGCTTCTTGTACTCCGTTTCAGATAGATTTTCCCGTGTTACATCTAAGGCATTCAGTTGCATTTGTTGGTATTTTCGAGATGCAGTACACAATCCTTGTGCATCAACAGATTTATCTAAGGCTAAATACTTTCGCGGACAAGAGCTACCTACTTTATCACTTAAGACACGTGCAGCACGCAAGGCTTCATTTGTAGTTCCTCTAACATTATTAAAAGGCACACCCAAAGGAGAAATATCGCTTAAATACAAATCAGCTTCCCCTGCTTGCGCTAATAAATTTCTAGTTTTAGCATCTACAGAAGTAGCTTCTGGAACCAATAAAAAAGGCGATCCCCATCCTACAGAATCCACTTCATATTGTGAAAGCAAAAACTGATGTTCTTTAGCAGTACCAACACCACCTTGAGCGGTAATTTTTAATGCTAATGGAGCTGTAGGAACACACTTCTCTTTTTGCGCTAAGGCTTTACACATTAAATCGTGCGTAGAGGCAATTAGTTCTTCTTTTCGGGCTTTAAACTCTTCTAAAATAGGTCCTAATAGATACCCTTCAGTAGCAAAAGCGTGCCCGCCGCAATTCAATCCAGACTCTATACGGTATTCCGAAACCCAAAGTCCTTTCTTGGCAAGAAAATTCCCTTGAATTAATGCAGATCGAAAATCACTTACTTTCAAGATAATTTTCTTTTGAAGCTGCTGTTGTGCATCGGGATAAAACCCTTCAAATTGTTCAAAATAGCTAAACAAACGCGGATTCATTCCTGCCGACAACACAACCGAAGATTGTAATTCACTGGCTGCAAAACCACGTAAAGCAGCGTGTGCATCATTAAACTCCACTGGTAATGGTGTGTTTTTATCAAAATTATCACGATCTACTTTCGTCATAATATTCACATCGATTTCACCCGGTTTCAGATACGCATCTAGGGTTGTTTTCAACTTGTCGATACAGAAATTATCTTGAAGATATAATTGCAAGTCTTCACGTATTTGTGAGGCCTCTGGCAATAGCTCCATATACTGCGAGATAGCCTTCTTACTTTCTAGTAGGTCGGTTTTTAGCTGCTGAAACTTCTTTTTTACAATAGTATCTACTGTATTGAGGTAAGCGGTAATTCGCTTGGCTCTAAAGTCTTCTACTTTTTTACCGATTTCCTGATAAGGCAATTCGAATTTTTCGCTATAAAAACGATTCATCCGCTCGATTAATTCATCATCCATCACAGAGATTACAGATGAAATTCCATATTGAGCCACGCGAATTGGACTATCAATGGTATAAGCTAACCCCATCACCGGAATGTGAAAGGAGTGCATTGATTTAGTTTTCATACTTTGTTTATTTATCAAAAAGAAACAAACCTAAATCTTTCGCTTTTCTTATTTGATGATAAAAATCATATTTAACAAAATAATCCAAATGAATTCCAAGAGCCGAAGTAACGTTTTTAAAATATTTCGAGAATTTTATTAGGTTTTTAATAATTCTATATTAATAAAACATACAATATGCGAAAGATTGTAATTAAGGTTGTCTTTGAATTCTTAATTTTAAAAGCCTATTTATGAAGAAAATTACTTATTTTATGCTGTTTATATTAACAGCACTGAGCACTTTTGCTCAATCTCAAACCCTAACAGAACAAGATGTTAAGTTCTGGATTGGCGAGGGAGATAAAAAAGCCTACGTGCTTGTTGATTTTAACGATGGTAGTGAAGATTACGCCTATTACTGGGGCGTGCGTTTTTCGAACTCAATCACGGGTATTCAACTTCTAGAAACCATTAAACAAGCAGAACCTAAGTTTGACTATGATCAAACAAGTGGTTATTTAAACGAAATCAGCTTTAATCACCACACACTACCAAATGATGATCTCTATGATGATTGGAGTATTTGGAGTGGAAATAGCTATGAAGACCTAGCTACTTTAGGTGGAATTGCAACTACTTACAGCAATGATGAAGTATGGTTTGGACTTTCTTTTGGTTGGATGATCTCAAATATGGGAGCAACTAAACCTCGCTTGCACTTACCTGCATATAGTTCTCAATGGTTTGGTCCAGAAGATATCACTACTTGGTTAGGTCAAGGTAGTAAAAAAGCCATTTTGGTAATCGACTTTAACCAAGATCAAACAAACACAGTTACCTCTTTTGCTTGGGGTATTCAATTTGATGGAAACCTAACGGGTGCACAGGCTCTTGGAATCGTTTCTTCTGAAACAGAAAACTTTTCTTACGAGAT
>JASLDM010000070.1 GCA_030151565.1 Flavobacterium sp.
GTCTTAACGAGTGCAAATATAAAACATATTTTTTAAAAAATGCTTATTTGTAGCTATATTTTTTTAATTACGTTATTTTGTGAGTTAATCGTTTGATTGTTAGGTGGGAAAATTATGAATCACGGAGGTCATTCAAGAAATGTTGCTCTTATAGGGGAATAATAAATAGAGTTGTAAATTTTTTTTTAAAGAAAAAAGAATGGTGATTTTCAAAATAAAAAAAAGGAACCATTTAATAATGATTCCTTTTGTCGGGGTGGCAGGATTCGAACCTGCGACCTCCTGGTCCCAAACCAGGCGCGATGACCGGGCTACGCTACACCCCGATAGACTTTCTCTGTCATTGCGAGTGCAAATTTAGAATAATTTTTTTATTGAAAAGCATATTTTTAAAATAATATTTTATTTTTTATTTCAAGAATTGGAAGCTTGGATTTTTGGTTTAATAAATAAAAATGATTTGACTATTTGTAATTTCTTTCGCACCCTATTTTGAAAAGGCAATAAAAAAGGTATTTTTGTTAGATATAATATAAAACGGATTAATTATGTCTAATATAGAAAGAGTAAAGTGTTTGATTATTGGTTCTGGACCTGCAGGGTATACAGCAGCGATTTATGCAGCTCGCGCTAATATGAATCCAGTATTATACCAAGGGATGCAACCTGGAGGACAATTAACGACTACAAATGAAGTAGAAAATTTCCCTGGATATCCTGAAGGTGTAACGGGGCCTGAAATGATGATGCAATTACAAGCTCAAGCGCAACGTTTTGGTGCAGATATTCGTGATGGTTGGGCAACTAAAGTAGATTTAAGTGGTGATGTTAAGAAAATTTGGATTAACGAAGCTACAGAAATACATGCTGATACCGTGATTATTTCTACGGGTGCGACGGCAAAATATCTTGGATTAGAATCGGAACAGCATTATTTACAACAAGGTGGAGGTGTTTCTGCTTGTGCGGTTTGTGATGGTTTTTTCTATAGAAATCAAGAGGTAGTTATTGTAGGTGCAGGAGATTCTGCTTGTGAAGAAGCCCATTATTTAGCACAACTTTGTAAGAAGGTAACAATGTTGGTTCGTAGTGAGACTTTTAGAGCTTCTAGAATTATGGAAGAGCGTGTACGCAACACTCCAAATATTGAGATACTATTAAATACAGAAACAGAAGAAGTGTTGGGCGATGGTCAATTGGTGACTGGAATTCGTGTAAAAGACAAAACAGTTGGGGAAACAAAAGAAATTCCTGCAACTGGATTTTTCGTAGCTATAGGGCATAAACCAAATACTGATATTTTTGTGGGTCAGTTGGAAATGGATGAAACGGGATATTTAATTACTCAAGGTAAAACTACTAAAACAAATGTAGAAGGTGTTTTTGCTTGTGGAGATGTACAGGATAAGGATTATCGTCAAGCTATTACAGCAGCTGGAACAGGGTGTATTGCAGCTTTGGATGCAGAACGCTATTTAGCTTCAAAATAAAAATAGATTTACAAGAAGGTGTTCTTGTATTGAAATACTTTAGTAACAACATATTTTTAAAGAGTCGATAATTACATCGACTCTTTTTTATGCCTTAAATTCTGAATTATAGAATTATATTTGTCATTCAGAATGATTCGATTATGTTAAAGATAGAGAATGCCGTTTTTGGTTATACAGAAACAACCGTTTTACACGGAGTTAATTTGCAAATACCTCAAGGTTCACATATTGCTTTGTTGGGAGAGAGTGGCTGTGGGAAGAGTACTTTACTTCGTTTGATATATGGTTTATATGACTTGAAAGAAGGATCTATTTATTGGAAAGGGAAGCAAGTATTGGGGCCAGCTTTTCATTTGGTTCCAGGTATGGATTCTATGAAGTATCTGGCTCAGGATTTTGATTTGATGCCTTACACAACTGTAGCTGAGAATATAGGAAAGTTTCTTTCCAATTTTAATATGGAAGCTAAAAAACAACGTGTTTCGGAATTGTTGGATTTGGTTGAAATGACGGCGTTTGCAGATGTAAAAACGAAGTTTTTAAGCGGAGGTCAACAACAGCGAGTTGCTTTAGCTCGTGTTTTAGCACTTGAACCTGAATTGCTATTGCTTGACGAACCTTTTAGTCATATTGACAACTTTAGAAGAAGTGCTTTGAGAAGAAATTTATTTGCCTATTTAAAGCATCGTGGAGTTACTTGTATTGTAGCTACTCACGATAGTGTTGATGCTTTAGGTTTTGCTGATGAAACCATTATTATGAAAGATGGTGTGATCGTGGCTAGTGGAGATTCTAAAGAGCTCTATGAGAATCCAGAAACGAAATATATTGCTTCATTATTTGGCGAAGTAAATGAACTTTGGATGTCTGATTTTATCCCTTATTTGGAAGATGATGAACCTTTGTTGATTTATCCTCATCAATTGATGATTTCAGCTCAAGGTGTTTTAGATGTAGAAATTAAAGACAGTTATTTTAAAGGCGATGGCTATTTAGTCAAAGCAGCATACAAACAACGCGCACTTTTTTTTGATCATCCTTTGGATTTGCCTAAAGGAACAAAAGTGAGTTTGTCCTTAAAAAAATATGCATAAAAAAAGCCCTAAAGAGAATGTTCTTTTTAGGGCTTTTTTTTGTAAAGATACTACGTCTAGTCTTTTTTGTTTTTTAAGTATTTTTCTAAGAATTGATCTTGTTCCCAAAGTAGGTGTAAGATATTTTCTTTAGCGACATAGCTATGACTTTCTTTAGGTAAGATAACCATACGTACAGGCGCTCCAAGACCTTTTAAAGCTTGAAAATAACGCTCGGTTTGTAGGGTGAAAGTCCCCGGATTGTTGTCTGCTTCTCCGTGAACAAGTAACATTGGAGTTTTCATTTTATCGGCATTCATAAAAGGAGACATGCTGTTGTAGACTTGTGGAACTTCCCAATAGTTTCTTTGTTCATATTGGAATCCAAATGGAGTTAAGGTACGGTTGTAAGCGCCGCTACGTGCAATTCCAACTGCAAAAAGGTCGGAATGTGTAAGTAGATTTGCAGTCATAAAAGCTCCATAAGAATGTCCGCCTACGCCAACACGACTGCGATCGATATAACCTAAAGCATCTACAGCATCAATTGCAGCTTTACCATTTGCAACTAGCTGAGGGATATATGTGTCGTTTGGTTCTTCATCTCCTTCACCTACAATAGGGAATGCAGCGTCGTCAAGTACTGCGTAACCTTTTGTTACCCAATAAACGAATGAACCGTAATAAGGGAACGTGAATTCGTTCGGGTTTGAGCTCGTTTGTCCTGCGCTATTTTTATCTTTATACTCTGTAGGATAAGCCCAAATAAGGAGAGGGAGTTTCTCTTTTTTAGCTTTACGATCGTAATTTGCAGGCAAATAAAGTGTACCTGATAATTCTAAACCATCTTCGCGTTTGTATTTAATGACTTCTTTGTACACATTTTTAATACTTTCGAAAGGGTTTTTAAAATGTGTAATTGCTTGGAGTGTATTCTTTTTGTTGAGATTTCTAAAATAGTAATTAGGATATTCTGAACTTGATTGTAATGCTACAAGAACCAGTCCTTTTTTGAAATCGGTAATTGATAAAATTGTTTCTACTTTATCTGTATAGTTAGATTGGTATAGACGTTTTGTTTTTAAGGTTTTTAAATCGAATTGATCAATGAAAGGGAATTGACCTTCTGGGGTAAAACCTTTGCCTAATAAAAATAACTTATCATCTTCAATAGCTAAAACATAACGACCATATTTGTTTTTTATTTGTTCAAAGTCACCCGGGTCTGAATAAATGTCTTGGTAATTACGATCTTCAATAACTTTTAATTCTGGAGTATTTTCTTCTGGATTGAATAAATATGTTTTGATATTTCGCGTATCAAACCATTGGTCGTGTACGAGTGCAGTTGTAGTATTTCCCCAAGATACACCTGCATAGCGCTGAGGTGTTTTTAACAAGGAAATAGCAGGTTGATTAAATGGAGCTTCCCATAAAAAAAGTTCGTCTCTAAAAGGAACCTCATTTGCAGGATCCCCACCATCAAGAGCTTCTACATAGTGCAATGTAGCAGGTAGATCTGCACGCCAATTCATACTTCTTTTTCCTTCGCGGACAGCCATAAAACCTTTTGGCATAATTTCGTTTAAAGGAACTTTATTTACTTCTTTAACGAGATCTCCTTCTGTGGTATACACCGTTGACTTCATTGGGAATCTGTTTAGAGGAACAATGTATGAAAAAGGTTTTTCTAACGTGGTTAGTAGTAAGTATGCGCCATCGGGAGAGAAAACCTCTCCAGCATACATAGCCGGTTCTTTAAATTTAGTTAGATTTCCGTTTAGATCAACTCGAAAAAGCTCTGAAGTCGTTAAGTTTTCAAAATTTGCTTCATCTGTTTTGTTTTTAAGCAAATCTTGATATGTACGGTTTTGAGAAACAGTTCCTTCGATTGCAGTTGAAACGATTGGGCCGGTTGGTAATGCGTCTTTTGGATCAATTAATGCAGGATGGTTTTCGGGCATTTGTTTTACCAAAAGTTCTTTTCCGTTTTTTAGCCAAGTAATTGGATTTCCTAAATTGGCATTTAAATTTGCTTCAGTCAATCGCTTAGCTGTTGCTGTTTCAATATCCAATATCCATAACTCTACTCCTTCATTAGCTGTGTTAGTAAAGGCAATTTTAGATTCGTCTGGTGACCAAGATAAATAAGAAATTCGTGGATTTGTAGGTAATCCTTTTACTTGTTTTTCGTTGCTCTCCTTTACTTTGCGTACTTTGAGATTATTGATGTAGGTGATGGTGCTAGAAATATTTACCGTTGGGTCAATGCGTAAACCTCCCAATTTCATTTCTGTCAGATTCAAGTCCTCTAAAGTTTTATAAGTATTGCGATAACTCAATAGCATATTTTCTTTTTTGGTATCCATTTGGATGGTAGGTGCTCTGTCGTATTCAGCAAGGTCTAAAATTTCTTTAGAGGGCTTTTGATACGTAACGTTTTCTTGTGCAAACATAGCGCTAGATAAAAATAAGGCTAATAATGATGTTTTAAGAATCTTCATTAGGGTCTGATTAAGATTAAAATGCTAAGATACTAGAAAATAAATAGGCATCAATAGGATGGCGCAATCACTGCTTGATATTTTACTTTTTGGTAAAATTGAGTATTTTTGTCGCTCATTTTTTTAAACGCAGAATATGTTTCGCTCAAAAATAAAAGGATTGGGATATTATGTTCCTGAAAATATAGTAACGAATGAGGATCTATCTAAAGTGATGGATACAAGTTCAGAATGGATTGTTGAACGTACGGGAATTCACGAACGTAGACATAAGTTGTTGGAAGAGGATACAACATCTGGAATGGGAGTAAAGGCAGCACGAATTGCAATAGCGCGTGCGGAATTATCTGCTAAAGATATTGATTTTGTTGTTTTTGCTACCTTAAGCCCTGATTATTATTTCCCAGGACCAGGTGTACAGTTACAGAAGGCATTGGGGTTAGAAACTGTTGGAGCCTTGGATATTCGTAACCAATGTTCTGGGTTTGTTTACGCTTTATCTGTTGCAGATCAATTCATTAAAACGGGTATGTATAAGAATGTATTGGTAGTGGGATCTGAGGTTCACTCTACAGGTTTGGATATGACTACACGTGGACGTGGGGTATCGGTTATATTTGGAGATGGAGCGGGTGCAGCTGTTTTAACACGATCTGAAAATGATGCACAAGGTATTTTGTCTACTCATTTGCATTCTGAAGGTCAGCACGCTGAAGAATTGGCTTTGATTGCTCCTGGAATGGGTAAACGCTGGGTTACAGATATTATCAAAGACAACGATCCAAATGATATTAGTTATATGCCTTATATGAATGGACAGTTTGTGTTTAAAAATGCAGTTGTTCGATTTAGCGAGGTTATTAATGAAGCTTTAGCAGCGAATGGACTTACAGCAGCTGATATTGATATGTTGATTCCTCATCAAGCTAATTTGAGAATTTCTCAGTTTATTCAAGCAAAATTCCAATTGTCAGATGATCAAGTTTATAATAATATACAAAAGTATGGAAATACAACTGCTGCTTCTATTCCAATAGCATTAACTGAAGCGTGGGAGCAAGGAAAAATCAAAGAAGGTGACTTGGTTGTTTTAGCTGCTTTTGGAAGTGGATTCACTTGGGGAAGTGCTTTACTTCGTTGGTAGATTAAAATGAATTAAAAAAAGCTCGATACATGTATCGAGCTTTTTTATTGAAAAGGGATATGTAGTTAATGGGTATTGAGAAGTTTGTTTTTTATTTCGAGTGCTTCTTCAATAATTTGTTTAGGATAATCATAACTTTCTAATATCCGAAGTGCGTTGTGCGTTTGTAATTTTCCAGGTTTTAATTGATAATCAAAATAGAGCGTACCATTAGATATCGCTTCTTCGAAGTGGTAACATTCGTAGTTTTTATTATTTAGTAAATCCACTAATTCAAGATCGTGTGTTGAAACCAATACAAAGTGTTTGGATTGATTTAGATAATTTAATAATGCATAACCTCCAGAAATACGCTCAATAGTATTGGTGCCTTTAAAAACTTCGTCGAGTATAAAAAGACATGGAGTTGTATTCGGTTTTAAATCGGTGAATGTTTTTATAGTTTTAACTTCTTGTAAATAATAACTAGTTTTTTCGAGTAAATCATCAGAAATGCGGATCGATGAATAAATTTTTAAAAAAGGCGCAGTGTAAGAAGACGCTAAACAAAAACCGAATGTTTCTGCCAATAAACTATTTATAGCTATTGTTCTAAGAAAGCTTGTTTTGCCTGACATATTTGATCCGGTTAGAAGTAAACTCGTGTTGTTCAATAGAAGTGAATTGGAAACGCTTTCTTGAATTAAAGGATGATATATATTTTCAAAATGAAGTTTACTGTCGGTTATAAATTCGGGTATGCAACTGTATTTTGCGTTGGATAAAACTGAAGCAATACTCATAGAGGTGTCTATTTTGCCAATGTAATTAAAGAGCTGTTTAAGGTACGTGCGACGTTTGTTAAATGCATCAAGGATACTATAGAAAAAAAGATACTCTAAATTGAAAGTGATTTTTAGTAGTTCAATGGGCATCCATATTAAAATAGCTATCTCATTGGTTTCGATATTAGCGTTCCATTGAACTGCTGCAGTTGCCCGTACTATTTTTTTTAAAGAATATAAAAAAGAAGTATCGGTTGTAGGTTGTGGAATGTCTGTTTTTGAAGCTAATTTTTCAGCCACTTGATAGGTGGCTTTAAATTGTTGAATACCTATAAGATGCGACTGGATTTTACTTTTATTGGAGTAATGTATGTAAGTATTAATTAATAAAATTGGGAGTAAAGGAATTAGAAATAAAAAATGAACCGAAAGGGTTAATACCAATAAGAATAAGGCAGTTAAGCTAAGTGTATATACTCCATAAATATGCTTTGGTTTTTGATGATCTTGATGGAAAAGTGACTCGAAATAATAGCCTTCATTTGATTGGAGATTGCTTAATAGCAATTGAACTTCTAAACGGGTTTTACTATTTTCTTGAAAATAAGAAGCAAGAGGGCTAAAGGCGAGCGCCTCTTCGGGTGTGGTAATGGTGTGTAATCTTGCGTATAAATATTGTTGCCCTATTCGTGAATGAGTTCTATCTAAATAGCAAAAAAGATCGTCTAGATCTAAGTCCTCTGCAGTTTGCGAGTTTATTTTTTGAAATGGAGGTTCTTCCGGTAAGGAATTTTCTAAATAGCGATTAATTTTATTGAAATCAAAAGACTCATCAAGTTTGAGATTTCCCCAAGTTTCTAGAAGTTGCTTTTTGAATTGCTTTCTCTTTTTTTCTTGAAAGAAACGGTTAATCAGATATCCTAAAATAAGAAGAATGATTAATGTTAATATCCAATTCATAATTTATGATTTAAGATTATGAAGGTATTAAAAAATGAAGGCAAAAAAAAAGAATCGTTATGTAACGATTCTTTTTTTAAATTTTGTTCTGCGATTAAATATTAAAAGCTTTTTTAATATCTTCTACACGATCAAGTTTTTCCCAAGTAAATAATTCTACTTCTATAGTTTTATCTGGTGCATTTGGAATATGGAAGGTTTTAGTAACCGTTTGAGGTTTTCTTCCCATATGTCCATAAGCTGCAGTTTCGCTATAAATAGGGTTTCTAAGCTTTAAGCTTTGCTCAATATAGTAAGGGCGTAAATCGAATAATTCAGTAATTTTTTCTGCAATTTTACCATCTGACATCCCTACTTTTGATGTTCCGTAGGTGTTGATATAAAGGCCTGTTGGCTTTGCAACTCCAATTGCATAAGAAACTTGAACCAAAACTTCGTCTGCAACACCTGCTGCAACTAAGTTTTTAGCAATATGGCGTGTAGCATAAGCAGCGCTTCGGTCTACCTTACTTGGATCTTTTCCAGAAAAAGCACCTCCACCGTGCGCTCCTTTTCCACCATAGGTATCTACGATGATTTTTCTACCTGTTAATCCAGTGTCTCCGTGAGGACCTCCAATTACGAATACTCCTGTAGGATTGATTAGATATTCAATCTCTCCTTGTTCAAAAAGGTGTTTGTATTGAGGGAATTTCTCTAATAATTGAGGAATTAAGATCGTTTTGATATCGTGTTCAATACGAGCTTGCATTTCTTTTTCTGCATTTTGTTTAGCTTCCAAAGAACTGTCGATTGGTTTGATGAAATCGTCGTGTTGCGTAGATAAAACAATGGTAACAATACGTGTAGGCACGTTGTCGTCATTGTATTCTAAAGTTACTTGACTTTTTGCATCAGGGCGTAAGTAGGCAATTTGTTGACCTTCTTTACGGATAATAGCTAGTTCTTGAAGTAATTTGTGAGAAAGATCTAAAGCTAGAGGCATATAATCTTCTGTTTCTCTTGTTGCATAACCAAACATCATTCCTTGGTCTCCAGCGCCTTGATTTTCTTTGTCTTCACGAGCTACACCTTGATTGATATCTGGTGATTGTTCGTGAATAGCAGATAGGATTCCACAAGAGTTTGCATCAAACATATACTCACTTTTAGTGTATCCAATTCTTTGAATCACATCACGTGCAATTTGTTGTACGTCTAAGTATACTGTTGAGTTTACTTCTCCAGCAAGAATCACTTGTCCGGTGGTTACTAAAGTTTCACAAGCTACTTTCGAATCTTTATCAAAAGCTAAAAAGTTGTCAATTAATGCATCCGAGATTTGGTCGGCAATTTTATCTGGATGTCCTTCACTTACGGATTCCGATGTAAAGTAATAAGCCATAATTTGAGATTTTTTATTTATAAAGAGAAAAAATAAAAAAACTGCTAAAGGAGGGTTTCTGCTTTAGCATTTTTTATCGAGGTTGCAATCAGTACAAATTTTTCCTCCGTGTTGTTTCAAGTGCAAATGTAGAAACTTATTTTGATTCCCACCTCATTATACTTTAATTTATCGTATTCTTAACGATTGTTTTTTTTAAAGCCGATCTTTCAAATCTTTATAAGAGTTCAGTTTATTTGAAGTCTTGATTTGTTTTTTTAAAAGCAATTAATATAAATAAGTGTCATTATGATAAAAAAAGGACTTTAAATTGATAAAACTACATTTATAAGCCTTTTTTAATTAAATTTGCTCCGTAATTAAACGATGCTTTTTAGTTTCGTCGAAAGAAGATAATATGCGATTACACAGTCTTGAAGATCAAGCTGGAATTACTCCAGAATTAGCGCTTTCTTTTTTAAAGGAAGGGAATAAAAGGTTTGTAGAAAACTTAAAAGCACATAGTAATTTATTAGAGCAAGTAAATAATACTAAAGAAAATCAATTTCCATTTGCCATTATTTTGAGTTGTATTGATAGCAGAACATCTGCGGAGTTAATATTTGATCAAGGTTTAGGAGATATTTTTAGTACTCGAATTGCAGGGAATGTGCTGAATGATGATATTATTGGCTCAATGGAGTTTGCTTGTAAACTAGCGGGATCTAAGTTGATTGTTGTTTTAGGACACTCTCATTGTGGCGCGATAACAGGAGCTTGTCAAGGTACAACATTAGGTCATTTAACGCATTTACTATCTAAAGTTGATGCATCTGTACGTCAAGTTAAAAGAGCACATGAAACCATAGATATTACGTCGAAAGAGGCTGTTGATAAAGTGGCTTTTCAGAATGTATTGTATACTCTAGATGATGTATTACAAAGAAGTGAAGTGTTACAAACGATGTTTGATCAAGGGGAAATAGGGCTTGTTGGTGCTTATTATAAAGTTGAAACGGGAGAAGTTGAATTTGTAAAAGAATTGTTTTCTAATACGAATAAGTAAGCATTATGAAACACAACGAATTTTATAAAAGAATCCTTGAGAATAATAAAACTTGGGTAGAGGAAAAGCTTGCTTTGAATCCTGATTATTTTAAACGTCTTTGTGATAAACAAACTCCTCCTTTATTGTGGATCGGTTGTTCTGATAGTCGTGTGCCAGCAAATGAAATAATTGGTGCTGAGCCGGGTGAGGTGTTCGTTCATCGTAATATTGCCAATATGGTCATTCATTCAGATATGAATATGTTGAGTGTATTGGACTATGCTGTAAATGTGCTTAAGGTAAAAAACATTATTGTTTGTGGGCATTATGGTTGTGGAGGTGTTTTGGCGGCTATGAAGAATGAATCCGTAGGGTTAATTGACAACTGGATTCGACATATTAAAACAGTCTATCGTTTACATCACGATGAGCTGGATTCGATCGAAGATCAAGAAATGAGATTTAATCGATTTGTGGAGATTAATGTGGAGGAGCAAGTCTATGATTTAGCAAAAACGTCTATTGTTCAAAAAGCATGGGAGCGAGATCAAGAATTGAGTATTCATGGTTGGGTTTATGGATTAAACTCGGGATATGTAACCGATTTAGAGGTAAATGTTATGAGTAATCAAGACTTAGATGAGGTTTATCAGTTGAAATTCAGAAAAAAGGATCCTAAACTTCTTCGTTATTTTCGTTAAAAGAAGAGGGAAGGAGTTGCGGGATAAATTTTAATACCAAGGGAAGAATTAAACTACCTCCTGGTAGTACAAATATCGTAAGCGAAGGAATGGTTTTGCAAACTTCTATAAGTTGTTTCTTAACCATTTTTTTTTCACTTTTATTTAATTCACGATAGGTTGAGTCAACCAATAACCCCATTAATTTTGTGTTTTTTTGCACCTCTTTAAGCAAGCGTTTTTTATTTCGATGCAAGAGTAATTCAATGTTTTTTGAACTGTTCTGTAAAATGTTATTGAATAAATTTGACGAACGAAAGTACGGATATTCTTGGTTGTGCTGATTTATAAACTTTTGAAAAGCATAGGTACTTTGTTCTAAAATAGAAGTAGAAAAGTTTAAGGCATTAAAAGGGGGTACTGTTAATGCTGGAAGTTTAAGTTTTTTTTCTAAATTGTTCCAAGAATTTACCACGGTAAAGTCTGCTAAAAAATGGGTGGCAAGCCACGTTCTTTGCTGAATAACTGCTGCCGTGTTTTCATCTTGATCAATTACTTGAATATCTAATGTTTTTTGGAGGTATTTGATTAAAAGGTAATCGTTTTCATTTTTATCTACTTTTTGATTTTTCACAGCTAGAACAATTTCTACTAAGAGTTCTAAAAGGCTTAACGCGTGTTTTTTAGGTTTTTTTCCTTCATTTAGAAAATATTCAAAAGTTAACAAGTCAACAGACCATAATAAGGTGTTGAAAATATTTTCATTATCCTTTGATTCTGAAATAAAGCCTTCTTTCCATCGGGTTTTAAAAATGTGTTCTAATTTATTATATGGGTTTTTGGAAGTAAATAGACCTGTTAGTTTGTTTGCTTTCTGTGGAATTAATTCATTATAATAATCCAAAAGAGTTTGCATAAAATCAGTCTCATTTTTCAAGGGATTTACTTGATAAAATAGCTTTTCTGCAAATTGTATGAAACAGATTTTAGAAAGTTCACTTTGTGTATATTCAAAATCGGAAAAACGTTCAGGTAATTGATTTTTATCTATAATACCATAAGTAAAGCCTATGTTTCTGAGTTTTTGGTAGCTTGATTCAATTGAGGTACCTGTAAAGATGGCGAACTCTGTACGGTATTTAAAATATTTTTTTACCCAACCGGTTGTTGATGGATTCATATATAGTGTTTATTATAAAGGTAAAAAGAGTCCATAAGACTCTTTTGTTATTTTACCATTTAAACTGTTTTTCAATTGCTTTAATCATTTCTCCAGCAATGTCTTTATTTGTAGCTCCTTCGATTCCTTCTAATCCAGGAGAAGAGTTTACTTCTAGCAATAAAGGACCTTTTGCTGAGCGAATGATATCGACTCCTGCAACTTTAAGATTCATTGCTTTGGCTGCTCTGATTGCTATTTTCTTTTCTTCAGGTGTTACTTTTATAATAGATGCGGTACCACCTAAATGTATATTTGCTCTAAACTCACCAGGTAGTGCCTCACGTTGAATAGCGGCAACTACTTTTCCATCAATCACAAAACAGCGTATGTCTTTACCATTGGCTTCTTTGATGAACTCTTGTACTAGAATGTTTGCATTTAAGCTTTTGAAGGCATTGATCACACTTTCAGCAGCTTTTTTAGTTTCCGCTAGAACAACACCTTTACCTTGTGTGCCTTCAAGTAGTTTTACTATAAGGGGACTGCCTCCAACCATTTTAATCAAATCGTTAGTATCTAGTGGGGAGTTGGCAAATCCGGTAGTTGGGATGTCAACGCCATTATTTAGTAAAAGCTGTAGGGAAAACAGTTTATCGCGTGATTGTGTAATAGCTGCTGCACTATTTAAACTAAATACCTTTAATGATTCGAAGTGACGCGTTAAGGCGCAACCATAATACGTCATACTTGGGCGGATACGTGGAATAACAGCATCGAAGTCGTTCAATACTCGGCCACCTCTATAGTGAATCTCGGGCTGATTGGCATCGAGCTTCATATAACAATACTTAAGATTCAGAAAATGCATTTCATGACCACGTAGCTCTCCAGCTTCCATAATGCGTTTGTTGCTGTATAAATCAGGATTACTAGCAAGTAGACCAATACGTAAGCCTTTCTTTTCAGTTGGCGTAGCGGAATAATATTCTTTTAATTTTTCAGTTGTAGGCTGGCCTAATTGAAAGTGTTGTTCAGGATCTACAAGTACACGACCACTCATTGCTTCGCGACCAAGTAGCATTCTGTAGCCCATAGAATCTCTATTGGTTAAGGTTAGTTCAACTTCCCAATGGTTTCCACCCAATTCTAGTTCTGTTTGAATTACATAACGAGATTCTCTTGAGCCACTTGAACTCTTGACAATGCGTTTGTCAATCATTTTAGCTTCACAATGAATAATGGTTTTACCGTTGTTTTGTAAAGGATTGATATCAAACTTAAGCCATTTTTCTCCGTTTTTTTCAAAGGGAACAATGTTTACTGCGTGAAGTGCAGATGTTTTAGCACCTGAATCTACACGAGCTTTAATCGTAGGGATACCTAAAGAAGGAAAAGAACACCACTCTTCACTTCCAACAATAACTTTTTCTAACATTAAAATCGAATTATAGAACTAAAGTAGTATTTATAATGAAATAAACATCTTTTTTTTCTTCAAAAAATTGAGAATCTTGTTTTATTGTTTTGAAAGTTTCGAACGTAGTTTTGAGTTAGAATAGTATATTTGTAAAAAAATAGAATTTATGGCAATTTCAGGATTGGTAATTACATTTAATGAACAAAAAAACATAGAAAAATGTGTTGAAGCTTTATTTGAAGTATGTGATGAAGTTATTATCATAGATTCTTTGAGTACAGATAATACAGTGGCTTTGGCTGAAGCAAAAGGGGCCAAGGTGTATTCTCAAAAGTATTTGGGGGATGGGCCGCAACGCACACACGGTTTGCAATATTGTAAAAATGACTGGATACTAAATCTTGATGCTGATGAGTTTTTAGATACCGATGCAACTGCTTTTTTAAAAGAAGAACGTTATTTAAATACGCCTTATGATGCGTTTAGTTTTAGGGTTAAAAACTTTTTAGCTGATAAACTTATAGATTTCTCAGGATGGTACCCGGATTCAAAAGTTCGTTTTTTTAATCAGAAAACAGCTAAACCATCTAATTCAGCTGTTCATCAAAAGATTGTAACGACTAATGAGAAAAAAGTGAATGTGCATATTTTGCATTATGGATGGGATTCTCTTGAACAGATTATAGCAAAGAAAAATCAGTATTCAACCTGGCATTCTAAGCAATTATTTGATCAAGGAAAACGCGTATCTGCATTTAAGCCTGTTTTAAATGGAACGGTAGCTTTTGTTCGCTGTTATTTCTTTAAAAAAGGAGTGTTTAATGGAATTGATGGCTTGTCAATTGCAATGATTCAGGCTTTCTTTTCGTATATGAAATATGCCAAGTTGATAAAATTACAAAAGCAAAAGCCTACTAATTAGTAGGCTTTTTTGTGTTGTTTACTTTAATTGTCAATGTTTCTTTATCTTCCGAAAGCTCCATTAGGATTTCATCTCCAATTGCTATTTTAGAATTTACAATATCTTCAGCAAGTGGATCTTCAATGTATTTTTGAATCGCTCTTTTTAGTGGGCGAGCACCATATTGCTTATCAAAACCTTTATCTGCGATAAACTCTTTAGCTTCTGTAGTTAAAATTAGTTTATAATCTAAATCTTCAATGCGTTTATAGAGCTTTTCTAATTCAATATCAATGATTTTGTGAATGTCTTCTTTTTCTAGTGCATTAAACACAACAATATCATCAATACGGTTCAAGAATTCAGGAGCAAATGCTTTTTTTAGAGCATTTTCAATGATTGATTTTGAATGGTCGCTTGCTTGTTCTTTTTTAGCTTGAGTGCCAAAACCTACACCTTGTCCAAAATCTTTTAATTGTCGAGCTCCGATGTTTGATGTCATGATTATGATGGTATTTCTAAAATCAACTTTACGACCTAAACTATCTGTTAAGTGACCATCATCTAAAACTTGAAGCAACATATTAAAAATATCTGGATGTGCTTTTTCAATTTCATCAAATAAAATAACGCTGTAAGGTTTTCTTCTGATCTTTTCTGTCAGTTGACCACCTTCTTCGTAACCAACGTATCCCGGAGGTGCTCCAACTAATCTAGAAACCGCGAATTTTTCCATATATTCACTCATATCGATGCGGATTAAGGCTTCTTCTGAATCAAACATTTCTTTAGCGATGACTTTGGCTAATTGTGTTTTTCCAACTCCTGTTTGTCCTAAAAAGATAAAAGAGCCAATCGGTTTGTTGGGATCTTTAAGTCCAGCACGATTTCTTTGGATAGCTTTTGCAATTTTTTCTACAGCATCATCTTGACCTATTACTTTTCCTTTTACTAGATCTGGTAATTGCGCTAATTTATTAATTTCTTTCTGCGCTATTTTATTAACAGGTATTCCTGTCATCATAGATACTACGTCTGCAACATCGTCTTCTGTTACAACAATACGGTTGTTTTTTGCATCTTCTTCCCATTTCTCTTGAGCAATGCTGAGTTCTTTTTCAACACGTTTTTCGTCATCACGGAATTGAGCAGCTTCTTCGTATTTTTGTTTTTTAACCATTTCATTTTTGCTCTCTCTTATTTCATCTAGATTTTTTTCAAGCTCTAGAATGTTTTCAGGAACATTAATGTTGGTAATATGTACACGAGAACCAACTTCGTCTAAGGCATCAATAGCTTTGTCTGGCAAAAAGCGGTCACTCATATAGCGATTCGTCAATTTTACACAGGCTTCAATTGCTTCGGGTGTGTAAGTTACACCGTGGTGATCTTCATATTTGTTCTTGATGTTTTGAAGAATAGTAATCGTTTCTTCTACAGAAGTTGGTTCTACCAATACTTTTTGGAAACGACGCTCTAGGGCACCATCTTTTTCGATGTGTTGTCTAAATTCATCTAATGTTGTAGCTCCAATACATTGGATTTCACCTCTCGCTAGAGCGGGTTTAAACATATTAGAAGCGTCTAAAGAACCTGTCGCGCCTCCAGCGCCTACAATTGTATGAATTTCATCGATGAAAAGAATGATGTCATCATTTTTTTCAAGTTCGTTCATAACCGCTTTCATTCGCTCTTCAAATTGACCTCTGTACTTTGTTCCTGCAACTAAACTTGCTAAGTCTAACGTTACAACGCGTTTGTTGAATAAAATTCTAGAGACTTTCTTTTGAATAATGCGCAGCGCTAAACCTTCAGCAATAGCAGATTTACCAACTCCTGGCTCTCCAATTAGAAGAGGGTTGTTCTTCTTTCTTCTGCTTAATATTTGTGAAACACGCTCGATTTCTTTTTCTCTACCAACAACAGGGTCAAGTTTTCCATTTTCGGCCATCTCGGTTAAATCTCTTCCAAAATTATCTAAAACTGGTGTACGAGATTTTTTGTTAGACTTTGTGTTTGATGGACTATCTGGATCGTCTCTTTTGCTGTCATTTTGTCCTGACTCTTCAAAAGTTTCTGCTTTTGGCGTGTCAAAGAATTCATTTTCTTCCTCTACGTTGTCAGTGTTATTTAGGGCAATGTATTCTTCCTTTACAAGATCATATTCTACTTTCAACTTGTTTAGTATCTTCGCTGTAGGATCATCGTTGTTTTTTAGAATACATAAAAGTAAATGACCTGTATTTATGGTATTGTTTTTAAAAACTTTTGCTTCTAGAAAAGTGAAACGTAAAGCTCTTTCGGCTTGTTTTGTAAGGTGTAAAGTGCTTTTGTCGTTTACAGTTATATTGCTCTGAGCGCTTGGGTTTAACGACTCAAGTTTATTTCTTAAAAGAGAAAAGTCAATATCTAGATTGTTTAAAATAGTAAGGGCTTCTCCTTGGTCAACTCTCAGTAATCCTAATAAAAGGTGTTCTGTTCCAATAAAATCGTGACCTAATCGCAAAGCTTCCTCTTTACTTGAATTGATCACGTCTTTTACATTTTGTGAAAAATTATCATCCATTGTTATTCTTTTAATTAGGTAAATAGTGTTTTGTTTTTATGTGTGTGCAAAAAGCATACCCAGCTATTCTGAGTGTAAGGCTAATTGACAAAAAAAATGTGATATAAAAAAGTATAAAGTCTTTTTTCTTAAAATATTTCCCTTGGTTTTGTTGATAAAACTTTGAAATATATATGAAAATATAGTGATTAAAAGCGCTTAAATACGTATATTAGCACGTTTAATATTTGACAATTTTTAATTTATATACTTATGTCTGAAGGAGAAAAGTTAATTCCTATTAACATAGAGGAGCAAATGAAATCGGCGTATATCGACTATTCGATGTCGGTAATTGTTTCTAGAGCGCTTCCCGATGTTAGAGATGGCTTAAAACCTGTTCATCGAAGAGTATTATTTGGAATGTATGAATTGGGGGTTTTTTCCAATAGAGCTCATAAAAAATCGGCAAGAATTGTAGGGGAAGTTTTAGGAAAGTATCACCCGCATGGGGATACGTCTGTATATGATGCTATGGTTCGTATGGCTCAAGATTGGAGTTTACGTTACTTATTAGTTGATGGGCAAGGTAACTTTGGTTCTGTTGATGGTGATAGTCCTGCGGCAATGCGTTATACAGAAGCAAGAATGAAAAAGATTTCTGAAGAAATTCTTGCGGATATTGATAAAGAAACGGTAGATTTTCAGTTGAACTTTGATGATTCATTGGAAGAGCCAAAAGTAATGCCTACCAAAATACCAACACTTTTAATTAATGGTGCGTCAGGTATTGCAGTAGGAATGGCTACAAATATGGCACCTCATAACTTATCGGAAGTTATTGATGGTATTTTAGCATATATAGACAATAACGATATCGAGATTGACGAGTTAATGAACCATATTAAAGCTCCAGATTTTCCAACAGGAGGAGTTATTTATGGGTATGAAGGAGTTCGTGAAGCGTTTAAAACAGGGCGTGGGCGCGTAGTTATGCGTGCTAAAGCTAGTTTTGAGGAAGTTGATGGTCGTGAGTGTATCATTGTAACCGAGATTCCTTATCAAGTGAATAAGGCAGAGATGATTAAAAAGACAGCAGAAGCTGTTAACGATAAAAAAATTGAAGGAATTGCTACTATACGCGATGAGTCCGATAGAAAGGGAATGCGTATTGTATATGTGTTGAAACGTGAGGCTGTGCCTAACATTGTTTTAAATACATTGTATAAATATACTCAACTACAGTCTTCGTTTAGCGTAAATAACATTGCGTTGGTTAACGGTAGACCAGAAATGTTGAATTTAAAAGATTTAATTTATCACTTTGTTGATCACCGTCATGAAGTGGTAACACGTAGGGCGGAATATGAATTACGTAAAGCAGAAGAGCGTGCACACATCTTAGAAGGGTTAATCATTGCTTCTGATAATATTGACGAGGTAATTGCATTAATTCGTGGATCTAAAAATGCGGATGAAGCGAGAACGAAATTGATTGAGCGCTTTAATTTATCCGAGGTTCAGGCAAGAGCGATTGTAGAGATGCGTTTGCGTCAATTAACAGGTCTTGAGCAAGATAAGTTACGTGCTGAGTACGAGGAAATAATGAAATTGATTAATCATTTAAGAGAATTATTGGCAAGTCGCGAGATGAGAATGGACTTGATCAAAGAGGAACTTAATGAGATTAAGGAGAAATATGGTGATGAGCGTCGTTCTGTAATTGAATATGCTGGTGGGGATGTAAGTATTACGGATTTAATTGCAGATGAACAAGTGGTAATTACCATTTCACACGCAGGTTATATTAAAAGAACACCGCTTTCTGAATACAAAACCCAGAATAGAGGTGGTGTAGGTCAAAAATCTGCGGGCACAAGAGATCAAGATTTCTTGGAACATATGTATGTGGCAACGAATCACCAGTATATGTTGTTTTTTACGCAAAAAGGAAAATGTTTCTGGATGCGTGTTTACGAAATACCAGAAGGATCTAAAACAAGCAAAGGTAGAGCGATTCAGAACTTGATAAATATTGAGAACGATGATAAGGTTAAAGCATTTATCTGTACTCAAGATTTAAAAGATGAAGAGTATATCAATAATCATTTTGTGATTATGGCTACTAAAAAAGGGCAAGTTAAAAAAACTCCGTTAGAGCAATATTCACGTCCAAGACAGAATGGTATAAATGCTATTACTATTAAAGACGATGACGAACTATTAGAAGTAAAATTAACTGATGGTACATCTAAAGTCTTAATTGCTGTTAAGTCTGGAAAATTAGTTCGTTTTGATGAAGAAAAAACACGTCCAATGGGAAGAACAGCTTCTGGGGTACGTGGAATTACTTTAGCAGATGATAAGGATGAAGTGATTGGTATGGTTTCTGTAAGTGATTTAGATAGTGAGATTTTAGTAGTTTCGGAGAAAGGATATGGTAAACGTTCAGCTTTAGACGAATATAGAGAAACAAACCGTGGTGGTAAGGGTGTGAAAACAATGAATATCACTGATAAAACGGGGTTGCTTGTTTCTATTAATGCTGTGACAGATGCGGATGATTTGATGATTATTAATAAATCTGGATTGACAATCCGTATGCGTGTTTCTGACTTGAGAGTTATGGGGCGTGCTACACAAGGTGTGAGATTAATCAACATTAAAGGGAACGATTCTATTGCTGCTGTTGCAAAAGTGATGAAAGAGGATGACGAAGAGGATGTAGAATATGAAAATGTTGAATTAATGGATCAGAATGTGGAATTAGAAGCAGATCTGGACATGGATGTGGAAACTGATTTAGATCAGGAAGAAGATATTCAAGAATAAGTATAACACAACAATAAAATAAAGAAAAAATGAATAAGAGATTTGTCTTATTGCTTTCAGCTTTGTTGACTTCAGGGTTATCTATGGCTCAAAAAGCAGAATTGAAAGATGCTGAGAAAGCAATTAAAAAAGGAAATGAAGTTGAAGTTAAAGAGGCTTTAAGTAAAGTAGAGGCTCTTTTAGGAAGTGCTACAGACGCTCAGAAAGCACAATACTATTTTATGAATGGTAATTTCTCTTTGGAATTATTGAAAAAGAATAAGGACTTTGATGCGAATGTAGACAATGTAATTTCTTCATATAAGAAATTATTTGAAGTTGAAAAAAATGCGAACAATAAGTTTGTAAAGCAAGCGAAGGAGGAAATGAAAGATGTTTCTCAGGAAATTATAAATAAAGGTATTGAAGCAAATAATTCTTCGAATTACAAAGGTGCAACAAAGCATTTTACGCAAGCTTTTGAATTAAATCCTACCGATACTATTTATTTGTATTATGCTGCTTCAACAGCTATTAATTCAAAGGATTATGATACTGCTATTAATCACTATAAAAAATTGATTGATTTAGGGTATACTGGAAACGAATCATACTATACTGCAGTAGAAAAGACTTCAGGACAAGTTCAAAGTTTTGGATCGGATTCAAAAATGCGTGATTTGATGGTTAAACAAGGTTCTCACGAAAAGCCAGAATTTGTTAAAGAAGAATCTAAAAGACCTGAGATTATTAAAAACTTAGCTTTGATTTATTATCAAGAAGGAAAAATGGATCAAGCTGAGGCTCTTATTGGGGATGCAAGAAAGGCAAATCCTAATGATATGAACTTGTTGTTAACTCAAATGGATATTTATTTGAAGTCAAACAATATGGGGAAATATGAGGAGTTAGCTCGCGAAGCGTTAGCTAAAAACCCAAATGATGATGTATTGCTTTATAATTTGGGTGTTACAAGTTACCAAGCGGGTAAATATGATGCTGCAAAAGAATATTATGCAAAAGCAATCGCTATTAATCCTAAATCTGAAAATGCCTATTTGAATATGGCTATTTTGAAATTGCAACCAGATGAAGCAATTACAAATACAATGAATAGTTTAGGAATGTCTGCTGCAGACAATAAAAAGTACGAAGCGTTGAAAAAACAAAAAGATGCTATTTATAGAGATGCAATGGGTGATTTAGAGAAAGTAATGTCTATTAATCCGAATAACCAAGAAGCAAAAAGTACTTTAAGTGGTATTTATAGAGCCTTAGAAATGACTTCTAAAATGAAGGCTTTAGATGCAAAATAAAACTAGTTCTAGTTTACTATTAAAGAGCAGGGATTTTAAAAAGTCCCTGCTCTTTTTTTTGACATAAGTTAATGGTCTATTTGAGGGATGGGTTTTTATGTAATAAGTTGGCTAAAGAGGTGTTTGGCTGGATAAATAGGAATAGTTTACTTTGTTTTTTAAGTCAGGATAATGCGTTATATTTGTGTGATAATAAAGAGGTTAGTTTGGTTAAGGATGTGTAAGGGTTTGGTGTTGCTTTGAGGTGATTTATTGAATTAATTAAACGTTATAATGTGAAAATATAAAAAAGGAAACATATGAAGAAAATTACTAGTTTAAAAGGTTTGTTGTTTTGTGGATTGCTTGCTCTTGTAGGAGGAAGTGCTTTTGGTCAAGAGATAAAAGGAAAGGTCTACGATCGTTCAACAAATGAAAGTGTTGTAAAGGGTAAGGTTATTTTGCTAAATCAGAACAAACAGAAAGTTGTAGAACAACAACTTTCTAAAGAAGGGACTTTTCGTATAGAGGCAGAAGAGTTAAAAGCTAATTATTATTTACAAGCAGAAGCACCAGAGTATAATTCTGCAGAAATTACAGTGAAAAAATCGGTAGATACGGGAGTCTTTTTAGTAGACATTGGATTGGATAAACAAGCTAAGGTTGAAGAAACAGTTGCTAAAAGTGAATTGTTAAAGATGATTTACTTTGATTTTAATAGCTCATATTTAAATCAGCAGAACAAGAATGATTTAGAGTCGGTTATTTCTTATTTGAGAGCTAATCCAGACAAGAAAGTGCTTGTTCAGGCTCATGCTGATTCTCGAGGGACAAATCAATATAATGATTGGTTATCTGAGCGTAGAGTTGAAAGAGCTGCAAATTGGCTTGTTGTGCACGGAAGAGTATCTAGTGATCGTATTTCTACCGCCTTTTTAGGTAAACGTGAATTAAAAAATGATTGTGAGCATGGTGTTAAATGTACCGAAGCAATGCATAAATTAAATCGAGCAACTGAGTTTATAATTTTGAATTAAAGCTCGCTTTTTTAAGTTTTTGAGAAAAGCATTTTATTGAATGCAATATTGAACTCTCTGTATTTTGGATATAGGGAGTTTTTTTATGATACATTTTTTTTGGGAAATTTAGTGCTTGTTTTAAAGGTGTTTGTGTTTGAGTAATGATGGTTTTAGAGGATAATAATATTTAATATTTTTTACTACGTCTTGGTTGTTGTGAACGTATAGATGAATGAATTTTTTGATTGGATCGGTTTATTTCTGTTTTCAATTTAGAATTGACTTAAGAGCAAAAAGCTTTTAACTAGTTCTATAATTGCTTGGAGCTGTAGAGGTGTATTTGTATTTTGAAACTTCTGGTCTGTATTTGGAGAGTTTTTTTTGAGTCAATATTTGAAATAAAAAAAAGCCAATACTTATATAAGTATTGGCTTTCTATTTTAAAGATTTTAGAATCTTGATTAAGCTTTCTTTTGAATATCGCTAAAATACATTTCTTTGAAGCTTTTGTTAACTCCGTGTTCTGTACGTTTATGGAATGTTTTAGGATCGATATCGGCAGGGCTTTCGTAACCACAAGCGCTAATGAATTCAGCTAAAGCTTTCATTGTGTTTTTGTGGAAGTTAGCTACACGCATTCTTTTGTCAGTAATATCCATTGCTTTGAATAGTTGTTCGTCTTGTGTCGCAATACCTACTGGGCAGTGGCCACTATCACACTGTAGAGCTTGGATACATCCTAAAGCGAACATCATACCGCGAGCACTATAACAAGCATCTGCACCTAAAGCCATAGTTTTTGCTAAGTCAAATGCAGAAATGATTTTACCTGAAGCTAAAAGTTTTATTTTGTCTCTTAATCCGTATTCAATTAAGGTTTTGTTAGCAAATACTAAAGCGTCAGAAAGTGCCATTCCCATATAGTCGATAAATTCTAACGGTGCAGCTCCAGTACCTCCTTCAGCTCCATCAATGGTGATAAAGTCTGGACGAATACCAGTTTCAATCATTGCTTTAACAATATCTTTGAATTCATCTCTACGTCCAATACAGATTTTGAAACCTACTGGTTTACCTCCTGAAAGTGTACGTAATTTTTGAATAAAATATACAAGTTCTGTAGCATTGCTAAATGCGCTATGTGAAGATGGTGAGTGTACTGTTGTATTTGGTACAATACTTCTGATCTTAGCGATCTCAGGTGTGTTCTTCTCAGCAGGAAGTAAGCCTCCGTGTCCAGGTTTAGCACCTTGTGAAAGTTTTAATTCAATCATTTTAACTTCTGGATAGTGAGAGCGCTCTTCGAATAATTTGTCATCAAAGAAACCTTTCTCATCTCTACATCCAAAATAACCTGTACCGATTTGCCAGATTAAATCTCCTCCAGAACGGTGGTATTGACTAATTCCTCCTTCACCAGTGTTGTGTGCAAATCCACCAATTTTAGCACCTTCATTAAGAGAGGTGATGGCTTTTTTGCTCAAAGCTCCGTAACTCATCGCGCTAATGTTATAAATACTAGCGTTATATGGTTGCGTACATTGGTCTCCTCCAATTAGTGTTCTGAAATCTTCGTTTTGAACGTGCTTTGGATAAACTGAGTGAGAAGCCCATTCGTATCCGATACGATTAGGGTCATCTTGCATCCCAAAAGATACAGTTTGTTTTTCGTTTTTAGCACGTTGATATACAATTGAGCGTTCGCGTCTATTGAAAGGTTTTCCATCCAATTCTCCTTCAAAGAAATATTGTCTCATTTCTGGACGTATTGCTTCAAACATGTAACGGAATCTACCTAAAATAGGGTAGTTTTTTCGGATGGTATGTTTAGTTTGAGTAATATCTGATATAGCAAATACTGCTAACAATATTGGTACAATTAGTAAAAAAGGACTTGAGCCTTTAGTTGCTACAAAATAGATAGTAACAAGTAAATAAACAGCAATAAGAGCTATTGTAATTTGTCCAATGGTAAATCGATTTAAAAATTTTTTGTGAAACATAAAATTGGATTTAAAGCAATCTGGTTGTTATTTGTTGTTGTTAATTAATGTTTTTTAGTCACGTAATTAAGCGTGTATAAAAAGCTGTAAATACTAGCCTTTCTCTACTTAATTTGGTGACTAAAATTGACGCAAAGGTAATAAAGATTTTGTAACTACAATGTTTTTTTACTTTAATATTTAGTTGATAAAAAAGCTTAAAAAAACGAAATTGATAATATTTATATAAAAAAAGTATAAAATAGTAGCAATCTTATAATTAAGGTGTTTTTTTTGAGATCTACGCTTGGTTCTAATCCTAAAATTAAATAAAAATAAAGGCTTTTATTCACTTCTGTAAATACTGCTTTTTCCAGATGTAAAATGCGCTATTAAGACGCTTAGAATAAGAAAGGGGATTAGTGTATAGTCAAATATTTCTGCTCCCATTATTATACTGGCTATTGGGGCTTTTGTTGCTGCTGCGAAAACGGTAACGAAACCTAGAGCAGTTAAGAATGAAATAGGGAGGTTGAAATAGATTGATAACCAGCTTCCTAATGCTGCACCAATAAAGAAGAGTGGAGTTACTTCCCCTCCTTTGAAACTTGAGCCTATGGCAAGGCTTGTGAATAGTATTTTGTAAATAAATAGTTTTGCGTCTTGTTGTGTTTGAAAGCTTTCTGTTATGAAAGGAACTCCTAGGCCTAGAATTCTTTCGTCAGAAATTATGTAATAAAGAAATATAAATATTAGGCCCCCGTATAATGGAATTAATGGAGGGAATTTGGTTGTTTTTTTTAAAATTTGGCTCCAATACTTTGTGAGGTTTATGAATAGAAAAGCTGATAGGCCAAATAATATTCCTGCAATAAGGAGGGATAAAAGGGTGCTTGTGTTTAATTCTGGCAATTGGATTAGTCCATAAAACGTATGTGAGATTCCCCAACTTATACAGACATAGTGAGATATAAAAGCGATCGTTATACATGGTAGAATATACTTGTATTTGGAGCTTTTAACTCGTAGGATTTCTAAACCAAAAAATGTCCCAGCAAGGGGAGTTCCGAAAATTGCAGAAAATCCAGCGGTAACTCCCATTGCTAAAATGATTTTTCTCTCTTGATTCGAAATCTTAAAGAGTGTTGATAACTGATCGGTAATTGTTGTTCCAATTTGGACAGCAGTACCTTCTCTACCAACGGAGCCACCAAAAAGATGAGTTGTTAAAGTTCCTACGAATACTAGAGGTGCCATAATAAATGGAATTCTCTTTTTGGGGTAATTGTATTCTTCAATGATTACTGAAATTCCTTTATTTGCGTCGCCACCATAGAAATAATACAACAAACCAATGATGAAGCCTCCAATAGGCAGTCCAAATAGTAATAAAGGGGTAGAGGTTTTGAAAGCTGTGATTATTTCTAATAGATACAGAAAAAGTGCAGAAATAGTACCTATGCAAAACCCAGAGGCTATAATTAATAAAATCCATTTCGGGTATAAATGGAGATCTAGCTTGGTTTTATGGATTGAAAAGATGTCTTTAATGTGATTCATAGCCTAGCAAATAGAATTACTAAATTGATTAGTTCTATACTTGTAGACGTCATTAGCTTAATTGCGGTTCAAGGCAGACATCATTGCCTAATTGTTGGTACAAATTTATAAAAAAAATGCGACTTCATATTGTGAGGGCGCATTTTTAATTTATTTTCGTCTAAATGTCGTCGAAGCTTACATCAGTAAAAGAACTTACGTTGTCTGTATCTTCAGGATATTCTTTTTTGAAATCTTTTTGGTGTCTTTCGGAAATTACTTCTTCTCCTTTTTTGTCTAAAACATAATCAGTCATTTCTGTCAAGATTTCTTTAAAAGCTGCAAAGTCTTCTTTATATAAGTAGATTTTGTGTTTTTTAAAGTGGAACGATCCATCGTCTTCTGTGAATTTTTTGCTTTCTGTGATCGTAATGTAATAATCATCTGCTTTAGTAGCTCTAACATCAAAGAAGTATGTTCTTCTTCCGGCTCTCAATACTTTCGAGAAAATCTCTTCTTTTTCTAACATTTCGTTATCTCTCATAATCCTTCTATCAATTAATTGATTTGTTCATAATGCCCTCAAAAGTCTAAAAAAAAACCAATAAAACCAACTTTTTAGAATAATTCTTTTTCTGCCAGTTGTTTGTGATGCAATTCTTTATAATACCCTTCAGAATTGACAAGTTCTTGATGTGTTCCTTGTTGGATAATTGTTCCTTGATCTAGTATTAAAATTTGATCTGCATTTTTAGCAGAAGAAACACGATGTGTTACTATTAGTGTAGTAATTTGTTTGCTGTGTTCCTCCAAATGTTTTAAAATGGTTTCTTCTGTTTCGGTATCTACAGCAGATAATGAATCATCTAAGATTAATATCGGAGCTTTTTTTATCAAAGCTCTAGCGATGGATACTCGTTGTTTTTGTCCTCCAGATAAGGTTAGCCCACGTTCTCCTAATACCGTGTCGTAGCCATCTTTAAAGCGCATAATGTTTTCGTGGACTGCTGCTTGTTTAGCAACTTGTATTATTTCTTGATCAGTAGCGTCTTGTTTGCCAAATTTAATGTTGTTTTTAATGCTATCGGAGAATAAAAAAGCATCTTGTGGCACTACGGCTACTTGTTTACGTAGGTCATAAAGATTAAGTTCTTTGATATTGCTGTTGTCAATGTTTATTTGTCCAGAACTAACATCATAAAGACGAGAGATTAAAGAAAGAATTGTTGATTTTCCTGAACCAGTTTTACCTAATATAGCTAAGGTTTTTCCTTGTTCTAACGTAAAGCTAATGTCTTTTAAAGCTTTAATTCCTGTATCTTCGTAAGTAAAAGACACGTTTTTAAACTCTATTTTTCCATTAATTACAGAGTTGTTTTGATTTGTATTTACAATATCGGGCTTTTCATTTAAGAATTCGTTGATGCGTTTTTGCGAAGCTTTTGCTTCTTGAATCATAGTAGAAATCCATCCTAATGAAGCAACCGGCCAAGTAAGCATGTTGATGTAAAGTATAAACTGAGCTATAACTCCAATGTCTGGAATAGAGCCGTTGATGTACATCCAACCTCCTGTGAAAATAACAACCAAATTACTGAATCCAATTAGCAAAATCATTAAAGGTCCAATCATGGCGCTTGACTTGGCTAAGCTCATGTATTTTTCTTTGCTTTCTTGAGTAAGAGCTTTAAATTCCGCTTGTTTGTTATCTTCGATAGCATAGGCTTTGATTACGCGTATACCTGAGAACATTTCTTGTGTATAAGTTGAGAGTTTTGATAAATTTTGTTGAAAAATACTACTCTTATTATTGATCGATTTACTAAGCTTGAAAATAAAAACAGCTAATATAGGTAATGGAAGTAAGGAGTATATTGTAAGTTCTGGCGAAATTATAAACATCTGTATCAAAACCACAATAAAGCGTATAGAAGTGTTGATGGAGTACATTACTGCAGGGCCTACATATTGTCGTACTTTACTGACATCTTCACTGATTCGATTCATTAAATCACCAGTTCGATTACGCTTGTAGAAGCTTTGACTTAGAGCTTCGTAGTGATAGAATATTTCGTTTTTAAGATCAAATTCAATATGGCGAGACATTACAATTAATGTTTGTCGCATTAAAAAAGTTAAAAATCCAGCAATCAAAGTCGTGATTAGAATCCAGAAAATATTGTTTAGTAAAATTGCTTTTACTTGATCGGCTTCGATTACCGTCAGTTGCTCTAAAACTCGGATGGAATCACCAACTAGTTTAGGTGTGAATAGGGTGAAAATCTGAGCAATAATGGTAATGCTTACTCCTAGAATAAATCGACCTTTATATTTTAAAAAGTATTTATTTAAATGACGTAATTCGCTCATAAAAAGTTTGAAGTTGTTCTTTGTTTGTTGTGGTTTTTACTTTGTTTTTTATAAATATAACAAATAGAAAGTAAGTCACAAAGATACTTTATTATTGGAGATGATAGATTTAGGTGTTTGAATAATTTGAAAAAACTTAATCTCTATAAAGAAGTATTAAAGTTATTGATAAAAAGGGCTAAGCAAATCATATTTTTTTATAACTTTGCCTCCTTGTTATAGAATCCTATAGCAGAAGTAAAAATTCACACCAAAAGTTCTTATTTAGTAGCATGTTAAACAGAAGACACATACGTATTAAAGTAATGCAAACACTTTATGCGATGCAACAAAGCAACTCGGACCAAATTGTTGGAGGAGAAAAGTTTTTAATTTATAGTATTGAAAACGTACAAGACTTGTATTTGCTGATGTTGACAACCTTGATTGAAATCAAGAAGAAAGAAGAAGAGTATATTGAAGTATCTCAGAAAAAACATTTAGCTACTTTTGCAGAACGCAATCCCAACAGAAAGTTTGTCGACAACAAAGTACTTACGCTGCTAGCAGAATCAATTTCTATAAATAGCAAAGTAGAAGAGTATGGAATTAATCAATGGAATGTACATGATAATTACATTCAAATGTTGCTTGATGAAGTTAAAGAAAGCGAGCGTTACCAAACGTATATGGCGAGCGAAGAAGACTCTTTTGAAGAAGATCGTAAGTTTGTAACGGGGATTTTTACGGATATAATCGCACCTAATGAAAAGATTTATGAGTTTTTTGAGGACTCTAAATTAACTTGGTTAGATGATTTACCTGTGATAAATACCTTGATTCAAAAACAGTTGCGTCAATTAAAGGAACGTGATCAGCAATTTTTAGTACCTAAGGTCTATAAAGATGAAGATGATAAGTCATTTGCTGTAAATTTATTCAGAAAAACTATTTTGAATTCAAATGAATTATCAAAAGAGTTTGAAGACAAAACACCGAATTGGGACTCAGAACGTATCGCAGAAATCGATACAATTATTCTAAGAATGTCAATTTGTGAGATGTTGAAATTCCCTTCTATTCCTGTTAAAGTTACTATTAATGAATATTTAGAGATTGCAAAAGAATATTCTACACCAAAAAGTAGTATTTTTATCAATGGAATTTTGGATAATATATCTAAGGTTTACCAAAAAGAAGATAGAATTAATAAAGTAGGTAAAGGATTATTATAAAACCAAATCAAATAAATTATGAAACAATTACTTTTTATTGCAGCAGTAGCTATGACAGTGGTTTCTTGTAAAAATAACGATGCTTCCACACGTATTCAAGAAGGTACAACTGAAACTGTAGTTACTGAAAGCCAAGCTCCAATAGCGCAAAATGGTCATTCAAAAGTTACTTTTGATAGAACAATACATGATTTTGGAAATGTAGAGAATAATGAACAAGTAGAAACTGAGTTTGAAGTAACAAATGATGGGGATGCTGATTTAATCATTATCAATGCTCACGCGTCTTGTGGATGTACTGTTCCAGAATATCAAAAAACACCAATTAAACCAGGTGAGACGTCAAAAATTAAGGTAAGATTTAGAACTCCGGCTGTGGGACAACAACAAAAAACCGTAACTTTGACAACGAATACAGAAAAAGGAGATGAGCTTTTAACTATAAAAGCAAACGTAGCTCCTAAAAACGAATAATTTTTAAAAAAATAACAATGGAAAATATTGGACAATTTTTGCCGATTATTTTAATGTTTGTGGTGATTTATTTCTTAATGATTCGCCCACAACAAAAGAGAATGAAGAAAGAAAAAGAATACGAAGCAAACATCAAAATTGGTGATCGCGTAGTAACTAAATCTGGACTTCATGGTAGAATAAGTGAGTTAGCAGATACTACAGTTGTATTAGAAACTATGGCTGGGAAATTGAAAATGGAGCGTTCAGCAATTTCTATGGAAATGAGCTCTAAAATGCAACAGCCAGAAAGTAAATAAGCTTTAGGTCATCATAAAAAAAGACTTTATATAGTATATATAAAGTCTTTTTTTTTATGCTAGATTTGCTTAGTTCTAGTCTTTTTTGATGGTATTCCAATATAAAATCAAATCGATTATACGAGCGGAATACCCAATTTCATTATCATACCAACCCACAATTTTCACCATCTTGTCTAATACAGAGGTTAATTGTGCATCAAATAAACAGGAATGTTGGTTGCCTAAAATATCCACAGAAACGATAGGATCTTCTGTATAATCCAAAATTCCTTTCAGATCTGTTTCTGATGCTTTTTTGAAAGCCATGTTGATTTCTTCTATACTGACTTTTCGTTTCACGTAGCAGGTAATATCCGTTAGAGAACCATCAGGTACTGGTACGCGAATACCGCCACCACCAATATTGCCTTCGTATTCCGGAAAAATCTTAGTAAGTGCTTTTGCCGCTCCAGTTGTGGTTGGTACTATTGATTGTGACGCGCCACGAGCTCTTCTCAAGTCTTTATGGGGTTGGTCGTGCAGACTTTGATCTGTGGTAAAAGAATGTACTGTTGTAATATACGCTTGTTCCATGCCGCAAAGTTCTTTGATTACTTTGATCATAGGGGCAGCGTTATTTGTTGTACAACTTGCGTTGGAAACGATGCGTTCTGTACCGTCTAAAATAGAGTGATTAACTCCTAAAACTACTGTTTTGATGATGTTGTCTTCAGGAGGAACAGATAGTATAACACGTTTAGCACCTTGTTTTAAGTGAGCTTCAAGTGTTTCGTATGTCTTACGTTTACCTGTTGCTTCTATTACGAAGTCAACGTTTAGTGCTTTCCAATCTAAACCGTTGATTTCTTTTTCGTGAAAAAAAGGTATTTTTTGCTCATTAATTAATAAGTGTTGCTCATCGTAATTAACCTTCTCTTTTAAAATACCGTGTATGCTGTCGTATTTTAATAAATGAGCCATCGTGCGTGTGTCGGCTAAATCATTAATTGCGACTACGTGAATCCTAGGTTCATTTAATAGTAAGCGAAAGAGGTTTCTGCCAATTCTTCCAAATCCGTTTATAGCAACGTTTATAGTAGTATTCATAGGCTTTTAAACAATAAGGTCGCTTCATTAAAGCGACCTATATAAGATTATAAAATATGTTTTTGTGCTTTGTAAGAGGAACGAACTAACGCACCACTCTCCACATGTCTGAAACCAAGTTCAAGCCCAATTTCTTCATATATTTTGAATTGTTCTGGAGTAATGAACTCTTTTACAGGTAGGTGTTTTTTACTAGGTTGTAAATACTGTCCAATTGTAAGCACATCTAAGTTTACTGCTTTTAGTTCGTGCATCGTTTCAATGACTTCTGCTTCAGTTTCTCCAAGGCCTAACATAATTCCAGATTTAGTTCTGTTAATACCATTATCTTTTAAATAACGCAGCACTTCTAAACTTCGATCATATTTTGCTTGAATACGTACTTCACGTGTTAAACGACGTACAGTTTCCATATTGTGTGAAACGACCTCTGGAGCAACTTCAATGATTCGATCTATATTTCGCTCGATTCCCTGAAAATCAGGAATTAAAGTTTCTAGTGTGGTTGTTGGGTTCATTCGACGTACAGCTTTTACTGTTTCCGCCCAAATGATAGAACCTCCATCACGTAAATCATCACGGTCTACACTTGTTAATACTGCGTGTTTAATGTTCATCAACTTAATAGAGCGAGCCACTTTCTCAGGTTCATCCCAATCTACAGTTTCTGGGCGACCTGTTTGAACACCACAAAATCCACAAGAACGGGTACAGATATTACCTAAAATCATAAATGTAGCTGTTCCTTCTCCCCAACATTCTCCCATATTAGGACAACTTCCAGAAGTACAAATTGTATGTAATTTGTATTTGTCTACTAAGCCTCTTAATTCTGTATATTTTTTTCCAGTCGGAAGTTTGACACGTAGCCATTTTGGTTTTCCTGGTGGAGTTATATTTTTATCTAAAACTGTTTCCATATCGATTCTGAGTTTTCCAAACCACAAATATACTTAATCCTTGTTGTAAATAATAATTTAAAGTAGGAATATGGTGATTCTGTTTTTGATTTTTTCTGTCGTTTTTTGTGAATTTAGAATAAATATAACAGCCTCAATTTTGACGAAAAATATTAAAAAACTATCTTCGCCACTATATAATTAATAAAAACAGAAATGGAGCACAACATTAAAGTTACTCCTGCAGAAAAGTGGATTGCAAATCCAATTAATAGATTTATAAATAAATCTACATCTGGAGGGATTGTATTATTTATTGCAGCATTATTTGCAATTTTTATGGCGAATTCACCTTGGGCAGAACAGTATATGGGCTTTTGGGAGAATAATATGGTCGCTATAGGGTTTAATGAAGATTTTTATTTAAACCACTCACTTAAAGAATGGGTGAATGATGGGTTAATGGCTATCTTTTTCTTCGTTGTAGGATTGGAGTTGAAAAGAGAACTATCTACAGGTGAATTATCATCTCCTAAAAAAGCAATGTTGCCAATTATTGCAGCAATTGGAGGAATGGTTTTTCCGGCTTTGATCTATACTTTCTTTAACGGAGGGACTGACGCTGCTCACGGATGGGGAATTCCTATGGCTACTGATATCGCATTTGCATTAGGGGTTTTGTTTATTTTAGGAGATAAAGTACCAACTTCTTTAAAAGTGTTTTTAACAGCTTTGGCTATCGCAGATGATTTAGGAGCTGTATTGGTTATTGCTATTTTCTATACTTCGGATTTGTCTTTATTAAATTTAGGTTTAGGATTTGGCTTTTTCGGATTATTATTAATTAGTAATTTAATAGGTATTAAAAACACGATTTATTACGCAATTATCGGTATTGGTGGTATTTGGTTGGCTTTCTTATTGTCTGGAGTACACGCAACAATAGCGGCTGTTTTAGCAGCTTTCGCTATTCCTTCTACGGCAAGAGTTAATGAAGGTTTCTTTGTCCATAAAATGAACGAATTGCGCAACAGATTTAAAGCAATTGACCCGGAAGATAAAATGCCAAATCTAACTGGTGAGCAAATGTATATAATGGAAGATATGCGCAAACTTACTAAAGATGCATTACCGCCAGCTATTCGTTTAGAGCATGGTATGCATAGTTTTGTTAGCTTTTTTGTAATGCCTGTTTTTGCTTTGGCAAATGCTGCAATTCCTATTTCTTTAGGAGAAGGAGGAGCTATCAGTTACGTTACCGTTGGTGTTGCTTTAGGATTGATTGTTGGAAAAGTTATTGGAGTTTCTGGACTAACTGCTTTATTATTGAAGCTAAAAGTGGTTGAGAAGCCTGAAGGAATGACATACATGAACTTATTAGGTGTAGGATTTCTTGCTGCTATTGGATTTACCATGTCATTGTTTGTAACGGAATTAGCATTTGATATCAATATACATCCGGAGTTTCCTGGAGAAGCAAAACTAGGAATATTAATTGCTTCTGGATTAGGAGGTATTATCGGATTTGCTTTATTAAGTATGTCTTCAAAACGAAAGTAAGCGTTTTACGCTTTTATAGTAAAAGGGCCGATTTATCGGCCCTTTTTTATTACAAAAAATAAGCTTGACCGCTTTGTAACAAATGTTATATTTGCAGCTTATAGAAAAAAGAACAAACGGATGATTACAGTTAATGATATTTCGGTTCAATTTGGAGGAACCACTTTGTTTAGCGGGGTTAATTTCTCAATTAATGAAAATGATAAAATTGCATTAATGGGGAAAAATGGAGCAGGAAAGTCTACATTACTCAAAATCGTCGCAGGCCAAAATAAACCTTCAACAGGAAATATATCAGCGCCAAAGGATGCAGTGATTGCTTATTTGCCTCAGCATTTATTAACAGAAGATAATTGCACTGTTTTAGAAGAAGCGTCTAAAGCGTTTGCTTCTATTTTTGAAATGAAGAATGAAATCGAAGCGATCAATGAGGAATTAACAGTGCGTACCGACTATGAAAGTGACGCGTATATGAAGTTGATAGAGCGTGTTTCGGAGCTAAGTGAGAAGTTTTACTCTATTGAAGAGGTGAATTATGAATCGGAGGTAGAGAAAATATTAAAAGGACTAGGTTTTGATCGTGCAGATTTCTCTAGACCCACATCAGAGTTTAGTGGGGGATGGCGTATGCGTATTGAGTTGGCTAAAATTCTATTGCAAAAACCAGATTTAATTTTATTGGATGAGCCTACCAATCACATGGATATTGAAAGTATCCAATGGTTGGAAGATTTCTTGTTGACTTCAGCCAAAGCGGTTATGGTGATTTCTCACGATAGAGCTTTTGTCGATAATATAACCAATCGTACGATAGAAGTAACGATGGGTAAAATTTACGATTACAAAGCCAAGTATTCTGATTATTTAGTACTGCGTCAAGATCGACGTGCACATCAGCTTAAAGCGTATGAGGAGCAACAAAAAATGATTGCTGAAACAACAGAGTTTATTGAGCGTTTTAAAGGTACATATTCCAAAACCTTGCAAGTTCAATCGCGCGTGAAGATGTTGGAAAAGTTAGATATCATTCAAGTAGATGAAGTAGATAATTCTGCCTTGCGTTTAAAATTCCCACCTGCAGCGCGTTCTGGTCAATATCCGGTAGTGGTTGAGGGGTTGACAAAAGCATATGGCGACCATGTTGTGTTTAAAGATGCAAGTTTGGTAATCGAGCGTGGACAGAAAGTGGCTTTCGTTGGGAAAAATGGAGAAGGTAAGTCTACTATGATTAAGGCGATGATGGGAGAAATTGATTTTGAAGGGAATCTAGAAATCGGACATAATGCTAAAATTGGGTATTTTGCCCAAAATCAAGCTTCGTTGTTGGATGAGAATCTTACTATTTTCGAAACTATTGACCGAATTGCAGAAGGAGATATTCGTACGCAAATAAAGAACTTATTAGGGGCTTTTATGTTTTCTGGCGATGATATTCAGAAAAAAGTAAAAGTGCTTTCTGGAGGAGAAAAAACACGTTTGGCTATGATAAAATTATTGCTTGAGCCTGTGAACGTTCTAATCCTGGATGAGCCTACGAACCACTTAGATATGAAAACCAAAGACATTATTAAAGATGCTTTAAATGATTTTGAAGGAACGGTGATTTTAGTATCTCACGACCGTGACTTTTTAGATGGATTGGCTGAAAAGGTATTTGAATTTGGTAATAAAAGAGTAAAAGAACATTTTGAGGATATTAAAGGATTCTTAGCACACAAAAAAATGGAGAATTTACGAGAAATCGAAAAATAGTTTTCCTAGACTATATTGAAAAGCCCAAACCTAGTGTTTGGGCTTTTTTTATTCTTTTTTTTTAAAATGCTTAGAACTTAATAAAAACCTAATACCAATAGAGGGGTGTTTTTTAAAATTCTTAATAAAAAGACTATAAAGTAGCTGTTATTCCTTTTTTAACGAAGAGTTTATATGTATAAACTTAATTTACTTTTATTTTAAATTAGATTTAAGGAGTAGGATTAACGATTGTTTACTTTTTATAATCTTAAATAAGGAGTAACTTTAGTATATAAATTAAGGATATAAAACTTTGCAGAAAGTGTATTAAAAAACAATTATTAAATCTATTTTATGAGAACAGTATCTTTGTTACGAAAGCTGTTTATGGCGCTTACAGGATTGTTTCTGAGCTTTTTCTTAATCATCCATTTGCTTGGGAATTTTCAGCTTTTTTTGGAACCCGCCGTCGCGCAAGAACAGTTTAATTATTATTCCGATTTGTTGTCGGGAAACATAATCATTAAAGTTGTTTCTTTTGTGCTTTACTTTAGTATTATTGGACATATTATTTGTGCATTAATAATAAGTATTCACAATAGAAAAGTAGCGGGTCAATACAAAGTTGATCGACGCGGTAGAGCTAGTGCTTGGGAGAGTCGTAATATGGGTTTTTTAGGGACCATATTATTCGTTTTCTTAGTTATACACTTTGCTGATTTTTGGTATGTATATAAATTTGGAGAAATTGGGATTGATCCTTTTGGTAAAAAAGATTTATATACAGTGGTTGTTACTACTTTTTCAAACATTTTTTATGTAATAATTTATGTTATTTCAATGTTAGCGTTGGGGTTGCACTTACGCCATGGCGTACATAGTGCTATGCGTACTTTAGGTGTTTTTAACCCGAATTATGTAAAGGGGTTACGAGTAGTAGGTTTGGTCTATACGTATGCTATTACTTTAGGGTTTGTAGCGATTCCTCTTTTTGTCTTTTTTAAACAGTTATGATTATGAAATTAAATGCTAGAATTCCAGAAGGTCCATTGGCCGAAAAATGGGAAATATATAAACGCACTGCAAAATTAGTAAACCCAGCAAACCGAAAAAAACTTGATATCATTGTAGTTGGTACTGGTTTGGCAGGTGCATCTGCAGCAGCTTCATTGGCAGAGATGGGATACAATGTAAAGTCATTTTGTTTTCAAGATTCTGCGCGACGTGCACACTCTGTAGCAGCGCAAGGAGGGGTCAATGCAGCTAAGAATTATAAAAATGATGGAGATAGTGTTTATCGAATGTTTGTAGATACACTAAAAGGAGGAGATTTTAGATCGCGAGAAGCTAACGTGTATCGCTTGGCAGAATGTTCTTTAAATTTAATAGACCAAGCTGTAGCACAAGGAGTACCTTTTGGACGTGAATATGGAGGGTATTTAAACAACCGTTCATTTGGAGGAGTTCAAGTCAGTCGAACCTTTTATGCTCGTGGACAAACTGGGCAACAATTATTATTAGGATCTTATCAAGCATTAATGCGTCAAGTTGGTGCAGGTAAAGTAGCGTTATATTCTCGTCATGAAATGTTAGATTTAGTAGTTGAAGAGGGAAGAGCTAGAGGAATAATCGCGCGTAACTTAGATACCGGTGCTATTGAACGCTATGGTGCTCATGCAGTAGTGTTGGCAACAGGTGGCTTTGGAAAAATTTATTATTTATCTACTTTGGCTATGGGGTGTAACGGATCGGCTATATGGCGAGCACATAAAAAAGGAGCTTATATGGCTAATCCAAGTTGGACTCAGATTCACCCAACTTCATTACCTCAATTGGGAAAATATCAATCTAAGCTAACGTTAATGTCTGAATCGTTGCGTAACGATGGACGTATTTGGGTGCCTTTAAATCAAGAAGATGTATCTAAAAATGCTAATGATATTCCGGAAGAGGCTCGTGATTATTATTTGGAAAGACGTTATCCTTCATTTGGAAATTTAGCTCCTAGAGATATTGCCTCACGCGCTGCTAAAGAACGTATCGATGCAGGATTTGGTATCGGTGCTGAAAAAAATGCGGTGTATTTAGATTTTTCTAAAGCAATTGCTGAGCAAGGTAAAGATAAAATTAAAGAGAAATATGGGAACCTTTTTGATATGTACAAAAAGATTACTGGTTTTGATGCTTATAAAGTACCGATGATGATTTCTCCCGCAGCTCACTTTTCGATGGGGGGACTATGGGTAGATTATGATTTAATGACGACTGTAAATGGATTATTCGCTTTAGGAGAAGCTAATTTTGCTGATCACGGAGCAAACCGTTTAGGGGCAAATTCATTATTGCAAGCTTGTGTAGATGGGTATTTTGTTGCTCCTTATACCATTCAAAATTATTTGTCGGATCAGATTCATACAGGAAAGATTAAAACAGATACACCTGCATTTGAGAAAGCAGAAAAAGAGGTGACCAAGCAAATAAATGATTTGTTAGCTATTAAGGGAACTCGTAGTGTAGATGATTTTCATAAAAGTTTAGGGAAAATATTGTACGACAATTGTGGATTGGCTCGTAATAAAGCAGGTTTAGAACAAGCTATTGTAGATATAAAACTATTAAGAAGTGAATTTCATAAAGATGTTTTGATCCCAGGTAATTCAAAAGATTTGAATTCAGAGCTTGAGAAAGCTGGACGTGTTATGGATTATTTAGAAATAGCAGAATTAATGTGTATAGATGCCTTGACACGTGAGGAATCTTGTGGGGCTCATTTCAGAGAAGAATATCAAACTACAGATGGAGAAGCACAACGAAACGATGCCGAATTTAGTTTTACATCTGCGTGGGAATATAAAGAAGGTGAAGCAATTTTGCATCGTGAACCTTTGACTTTTGAAGAGATTCAACCTACTGTAAGAAGTTATAAATAACCCTAAAAAACGAAAATTATGTTATTGCATTTAAAAATATGGAGACAAGAAAATGCCGCAACTTCTGGGCGTTTAGTAGATTATGACTTAGAAGGCGTGAGTGAGCATATGTCTTTTTTAGAGATGTTGGACTATCTCAATGAAAAAATAATTTTAAAAGGGGAAGTACCCATCGAGTTTGATCACGATTGTAGAGAAGGAATATGCGGACAATGTGGATTGATGATTAATGGATTGGCTCACGGACCGTTAGAACAGGTAACTACGTGTCAATTACATATGCGCGAGTTTAAAGATGGTGAAACAATTGTAATTGAGCCTTTTAAAAATCAGGTTTTTAAGGTTAAAAAAGATTTAAA
>JASLDM010000140.1 GCA_030151565.1 Flavobacterium sp.
CGTATTCGCTCTTTGTATGGTACAAGAGTCATACGCACAAGGAAGAAAGGTTACAGGTAAAGTTGTTTCTGCGGGGGATGGGTTGCCACTTCCAGGAGCAAGCGTGCTGATTAAAGGTACCCAAGAAGGAGTAACTGCCGAATTTGACGGAACTTACTCTATAAATGTAAAAGATGGGAATGTTACCTTGGTCTTTGAATTTATGGGATACCAGATTTTGGAGAAAAAAGTTCAAGGACAAGCTGTTGTAAATGCATCTTTAGTAGAAGAAGCAGAACAAATCGGTGAAATTACAATTACTACAGGGTATGATAATGTAGTAAAAAGAAAATTTACTGGTGCGGTAAGTAAAATTACTGAAAAAGATTTGAAAATGGAAGGTGTGCCTGACGTGAGTAGAATGATTGAAGGAAAAGCTGCTGGGGTTACGGTACAAAACGTAACAGGATCTTTTGGAGCTGCTCCTAAAATTACAGTACGTGGATCTTCATCAATTTTTGGAGATACAAAACCTTTATGGGTAATTGATGGTGTTGTACAAGAAGATATCGTGAACGTTAGTTTTGAAGACTTAGCTTCAGGGAATGCAGAAACTTTATTAAGTTCTGCTGTTGCAGGTTTAAATAGTAGCGACGTTTCAAGTATTGAAATTTTGAAAGATGCTTCTGCAACTTCTATTTATGGAGCAAGAGCGATGAATGGAGTTGTAGTTATTACTACAAAGTCTGGACGTAGAGAATCTCCATTGACAATTAGTTATAATTTGGAAAACACTATGCGTGAGGTTCCATCTTATAAGAGTTTTGATATTATGAACTCTCAAGAGACATTAGGAGTTTTAAGAGATTTAGATGATAAAGGATTATTGACATTGCCGTCAGTAGCTCAAGGAAGATATGGTGGAGTTTACAATTTATATGCAAATGAAGTTTTGGCATACAATCCTGCTACTCAAACATATGATTTAGCTAATACTGATATTGATAAATATGATTTCTTAAGAAAATATGAGTATGCAAATACTGATTGGTTTAAAACATTGTTTAGACCTTCAATTATGCAGAATCACTCTTTAAGTTTTACTGGAGGAGGAAAGAATTCATCTTATTTTGCATCTATTGGATATTTAAGTGATCCAGGGTGGACTTTAGCAGATGACGTAAGACGTATTACTGCTAACTTGAAAACTACATTTTATGTAAATGACAAGTTGAATATTGCTTTATCTTCTATGGCGTCTGTTCGTAAGCAACATGCACCAGGAAGTTATGATAGTAAGAAAGATGCTGTTGGAGGATCGGTTACACGTGATTTCGATATCAACCCTTTTAACTATGCTTTAAATACTTCAAGAGCTTTACGTCCGTATAATGATGCTGGAGGATTGGAGTACTATAGACAAAACTGGGCTAAATTTAATATTTTGAATGAATTGGAAAATAACTTTATGGTTTATGACGTAAAGGATCTTAAATTCCAAGTTGATTTAGATTATAAAATTGCTAAAAACATCACATTTAATTCTTCTGGATCAGCTCGTTATGTGTCTTCAGACCGTGTACACGAAATTCATGAAGGATCAAATATCATTGGAGCTTATAGAGCTGATGAGACTAAGGTTGTAAAAGATCAAAATATTTTCTTATACGAAGATCCAAGAAATCCTGGATCAACAAAACAAGTTGTTTTGAACGAAGGAGGTATTTTACATAAGTACTCAAATACTTTATTATCTTATAACTTTAGAAACTCTTTAACTTATAGAGGAATGTTTGGAGAAACAGGAGCTCATGAGTTAGATGTTTTTGTTGGACAAGAATTACGTCACGTAGATCGTGAAAGAGATAACTATAGTGGTTATGGAATGCAGTTTGATAAAGGATTTGTTCCTTTTACAGATCCTCGTTTAATTGAGAAATTAATAACTGGAGGTGAATACTATTTTGGTAAAGGTTTAGAGAAAGAACGTACTGTTGGTTTCTTCGGAAAAGTGGGTTATACATTTGATAATCGTTATACTGTTTCTTTAACAGGACGTTACGATGCTTCGAATCAACAAGGTCAAGGTGGTGCAGTTTGGTTGCCTACTTGGACTGTTTCTGGAAAATGGAACACAATGCAAGAGAAGTTTATGATGAATCAAAATTTCTTCTCTGACTTAAGTTTTAGAGGATCTTATGGTTTAACTGCGACAGCTGGACCAGCATCGAATGCTTTAGCAATTTTTAGAAATAAAATTACTGACTCAAGAGAGCGTCCTGGTGACCGTGAATCAAGTTTAGAAATTAGTGAATTAATGAACGCTGATTTAACTTGGGAAAAACAATACGAAGGGAATATTGGTTTTGATATGGGAATGGCTAATAATAGAGTTATTATATCTGCTGATGTTTACAAGCGTGATGCTTTTGATTTGATCGACTTAGTTCGTACTTCAGGAATTGGAGGACAAGAATTGAAGTGGGGTAATAATGCGGATATGGTAACTAAAGGTGCTGAGTTAAGTTTAACAACACGTAACATTGTTACACCTAACTTTACTTGGACATCTAACGTAAACGTTTCTTACTACGATCAAGAAATTACTAAATTGGCGAATGAGCCAAGAGCTTTTGAATTGATTTCTGGTACTGGAGGAAATGTTGTTGGTAACCCAAGAAATGGATTGTATTCTTACCAATTTATTGGATTAACTGACAAAGGTTTACCTCAATTTATTCAAGCTGCTGGTGAAACTGATGCTATTGGTGGTGCAAACTTCCAAGATAATGATAATGTTGCTAACTATTTGAAATACGAAGGAGCTTTGGAGCCTAATAAGTCTTTAGGATTTAGTAATACATTCACTTACAAAAATTGGTCTTTAGATGTAATGGTTGTGGCTTCAGGTGGTAATGTTGTGCGTTTAAATCCTGTTTTTGCTTCTGATTACGATGATACTCAAATCTTCACAAGAGAAATGAATGATCGTTGGACAATGCCTGGTGATGAAGCGTTTACGAATGTTCCTGGAATTGCTGATGCAACAACTTTGTCAGTTGATGAAAATCGTATGCGTAGAGCTTATAATACATACAATTATTCAGATCAACGTGTGGCTAAAGGAGATTTTGTAAGAGTTAAGAATTTATCTTTAGGATATGAATTCCCTGACTTCTTTAAGAAAAGTATCGGTGTTTCTGCATTCACTTTGAAAGCAACTGTTACAAATCCATTCTTGTTATATTCTGATAAGAAGTTGAATGGACAAGATCCTGAGTTCTATAGAACTGGTGGGGTGTCAATGCCTATAACTAGACAATTCACTTTCTCGTTGAACTTGTCAATCTAAAAGAATTTAAAAAATGAAGAAAGTAAAAATTATATTAGGTTTATTAGCTTTTGCAAGCTTACAAAGCTGTTCAGACTTTTTGTCTGAAACGCCGGATAATAGAACTGAGTTAAATTCGCCAGAAAAGATTTCTGAGCTTTTGGTAAATGCATATCCTCAAACGAACTATATGTATTTTACAGAAATGATGACGGATAACGTTGGAGATTCTAAACGTACGGATCATACAGAACTTGATAATACTAATTATTTTAAGTTTGCTGATCATGAATTGTCGGATTATGATTCACCAGCTTGGTATTGGACTTCTGCATATGAAGCTATTGCTCACGCTAATCAAGCTTTAGATGCAATTGAGAAAATGGGGAACCCTGCTAATTTAGCTCCACTACGTGGTGAAGCTTTGTTAGCTCGTGCATATGCTCATTTTATGTTGATTTCAATTTTTTCGGAAGCGTATGACCCTGCTACTGCGGATTCTAAATTAGGAGTTCCTTATATGAAGGATGTAGAGGTTAATTTGTTAGTTAACTACAAGAGAAATACTTTAGCTGAAGTTATTAGTTTAATTGAAGAAGATATTCTTGAAGGATTGCCAATCGTTGGAAATAAATACAAACAACCAAAATTCCATTTTACACAAAATGCTGGAAAAGCTTTTGCTGCAAAGTTTTATACTTATGTAGGAAATTGGGACAAAGTTTTGGAATACAGTGAAAGTTTAGGTGATGCTCCTGCTAAGAAGTTGCGTGATTTAAATGATTATACTGAACTTTCGTTCCCAGCACAAGAAATCAAATACCCATCTAAAGAAGAAAGTACAAATCTTTTAATTGGTACAGGACCTTCAATTCATGGACGTAATGTTGGTCGTAAACGTTTTGGGATGACTAATGCTACAACTAGTGTTTTTAGAGGTTCAAATCCTTTTTCTAAAGAATGGGCTTATATTTTTGTTGGATATAATGGATTTGGAATTAGTTTTCCTACTAAGTTCAATGAGTATTTTAAATATTCAAATGCATCAGCTGGTATAGGTCAACCTTTTCATGCTTTTGTATTGTTGTCAAATGATGATTTGTATTTGAACAGAATTGAAGCAGTTGTAATGAAAGGAGACTTCGATAGAGCTGCTCGTATGTTGGCTTTCTTTGCTAAACATAAAACTAAAGAAGCTACTGATGCGGATCTTCCGAAATTGACTGTAGCTAAGATTATGAGTACCTATCCTAATGGATCAGAGTATCAACCTTATTACGCGTTAACTGCTCAACAACAATCTTTTGTGAAAGCTGTTGCTGAATACAGAAGAAGAGAGTTCGCAAGTGAAGGTGCTCGTTTCTTTGATATTAAACGTTTCAATTTAGAGGTAACTCATAAAACGTTGGTTGAAAATGAAACATTTATATTAGAGAAACATGACTTGAGAAAAGCAATTCAATTGCCTAAAGCAGTTTTTCAATATGGTGTTGAACCTAATCCAAGAAATTAATAAGTAGATAAGATGAAAAAATATTTTATACAAGGAACTTTGGCTATAGCGATGATTACATCGCTAGTAGCTTGTTCTAATGATGATGCGTTAAGCTCAAAAAGTGTTTTGCCTACTGCTGATGAGATTATTATTGATAATTCTGAGCAAGGGGTATATTTAGAAGAAACATTTAGAAAGCCTTTTAATATTCGTGTTCAATATCGTTGGGACCGTAATCAGTTTGGTGTTGGACGTGATGCGTTGCGTAATCTTTACCCGCCAGCACGTGAAAATGTAATTCCTGCAATGGAGATGGTTGATCACGTATGGATTCAATCTTATATTCAAGCAGCTGGACGTCAGTTTATCGATTCTATTCGTCCAGGAGAATTTTTATTAGCAGGAGGACCAGCATTGAATGATGATGGTACTAGAACTTTAGGTTTGGCTACTGCTGGAGCTCGTATTACTTTATATGAGTTGGATGATGTAGTGAAAAACGTTGATGCAGCTAAAGAATATATTCATACTATTCAACACGAGTATATTCATATTATAAATATGAAGGCTGAATTTGATGAGTTGGATTTTGGGGCTGAAACTGTTGCAAGTTATACACCTAACTGGTATGAGCATTCAAACGAAGCATCTCAAGCTTTAGGATTTGTAACTAACTATGCTCGTTCAAATATATTTGAAGATTTTGCTGAAACAGCCTCTTATTTATTGACTCACACTGATACTGAATACAAAGCTTTGTTAGCTTCTTTAAGAGCAAATGGTAATACCCTTGGAGCTGTGAGAATTGAGAATAAAGTGGCTAAAGTTATTTCTTATTTTAACGAAGAATTCGCTTTAGACTTTTTAAATTTGGCTCGTATTGCTAATGAAAATGCTGCAAATTCTCCGCTATTAAATGGTGGTGCTACAAACCCTGGAAGTATTGCTCCTTTTGGAATTAAATCAACTACTTCTGGTAAAAAATATACTCGTTATTGCCAATCTCATCATGATACAAATAATAAGATGAGTGGTTTACATTTAACAAAACAGTAAGATGATGAAAATGAATAAATTATTTATATCGACTTTAGTTGTCGCTTCTTTGGGATTAACTTCTTGTGAAAGCGATGATAGTAGTAACAGAAATCCTATTGAGAATGTAAGAGAAGCAAAAGAATTTGTTAAGCAAACACTTGTGGATTCTGAATATGGATGGGTAATTAATTTCTTTCCTAGTAAAGAGGATACTTACGGTGGGTATTACTTATGGATGGATTTTGCTGAAGATTGGACTGTTGACGTTAGATCTGATTTCCGTGCTCAAGATTTAGTATCAGGAAAAGAAGAGTATAACTTTGTAACATTGAGTTCTTTTGCATTAAGTTTTCCAGTTCAGGGAAAAATACATCAATTTATAGCTGCTGATCCTGAGACGCATCATACTGATATTGAGTTTTTGTATTATGGAACTGATGGAGAAGACTTGGCTTTCAAAGGACATACAACAGGGAATATAATTAAATTTAGAAAGGCTACTAAAGCTTTAAAAGATAATTATATGGGACACCAAGCAATGCGTACTAAATTTAATAGTATGAAAACAATGATGCTTTTTGGTGGAGCAGCTCCTGAAGTTTTAACTTTCAAACCTGTAGCTAACGGTGATGGTAGAATGTTTAACTTGAATAAGAAAGGTTACTTTGCTGATTCTGAAAGTGTTCAGTTTGGAGTAAGTTGTGGTTCTGAAAATATGGTAATCAGCCAGCCAATAATTATTGATGGTGTTGAAATTTCAGAATTTGTACTAGTTAATGGACAATTTGTTGGAGAGAAAGATGGTAAAAAAGTTACTATTTTTTAAGTTACAATAAAATAAGTTTACACAGACTTTAATTTTAAAGCCGGAATTCAATGAATTCCGGCTTTTTATTTTTGTAGTTGATTTTAACGTGAGATATTAAAAAAAGTCCAGAGTAATTTTACTCTGGACTTTTTTTAATTAGTGCCTTTTGATATATGAATTAATCATTTTTTTTGATTAATATCTATAGTATTCCGGTTTATAAGGTCCTTCAGGTGTTACACCAATATATTGAGCTTGATCTTCGCTTAAAACGTCTAATTCTACTCCTATTCGGTTTAAATGTAAACGCGCTACTTTTTCATCAAGGTGTTTTGGTAGCATATATACCTCATTTGCATAATCAGAACTGTTTTTCCATAATTCGATTTGTGCCAAAGTTTGGTTTGTGAATGAATTTGACATCACAAATGAAGGGTGTCCAGTAGCACATCCTAAGTTT
>JASLDM010000022.1 GCA_030151565.1 Flavobacterium sp.
TGCGCTCCAATCGGGTTGAAATAACGCAATAAAATAGCTTGTATTCCTGTTACTTTAGCCGTATCTGTAATAATTTCCTCACCTATTTGCTTGGTGTTTCCATAAGGAGAAAATGCAGCTTGCACAGCAGCTGCCTCCGTAATAGGCATACTTTCTGCCTGTCCGTAAACCGTACAAGAAGAACTAAATATAAAACTAGCACGTGGCTTTTGTTCCAATTCTTGAAGCAAATAAATAAGAGGTGCTAAATTGTTTTCATAATACAACAAAGGTTTCTCTACACTTTCGCCAACCGCTTTTGAAGCCGCAAAATGAATAACCCCTTCTATATCGTGGTGTCTTGAAAAAAGTGCTTGAACCGCTTCTTTTTTACGTAAATCCAGTTGTTCAAAAAAAGGCTTTTTACCCGTGATTTCTGTAATACCATCCAAAACATCTAGTGTTGAATTGGATAAATCATCAGCAATAACCACTTCAAATCCTTGTTCTTGTAATTCAACAACTGTGTGCGATCCAATAAATCCAAGGCCACCCGTTATCAGTACTTTCATATCTTTAATATAGCTTTTGGGTAAAATTAGCTTTTTTTGTGAAATTAGCACCCTAACTTCAAAGTTCTTTTTTTAAAAAACACCGCTTTAGACGCCCTTTTACACACGCTATCGGTCAAGAAATTAGGAACTACGGTGCACACCACACACCTAAACACTAAATAATCAAAAGATTACATTTGTTTTTTAGTTTCATTTGGTTCCCACACCTATGGATTCTGAAGTTCCTTTCTCATCTTAAAATAGTAGTCTAACGCATAGATCTAGTGTTGGTAAAAGAAATTCTCATCGGATTTAAACAAACAGAACACCCTTAAATAGCACGAAACAAGATGTTTTTAGGAAAGGAAAATCTATTAATCACAAAATAATAGTAATTTTGTGTTTTATTCCTAGAGAAAATCAATGACTTCAATTCATAATAAAACATTACAAGATTTAGAATTTGAGACGGTATTAACCACCGTATCGGAACTGTGTGTAACGGAAAATGGAAAGGAAAAAGCTTTTGAAATAGCTCCATTTCGCCACAAGGAAGAAACGCTCAAAGCACTTCAACAAACGTCTGAATATGTAGCTTCGTTCACAAATAACAACGTGATTCCGAACCACTATTTTGACGCCATCGCTTATGAACTCAAGTTTTTGGCGATTGAAGACAGTTTTCTTGAAGTAAGCAGCTTTAAAAAAATCGCGAGTTTAGTAGATACTGCACTTGCTTTGATTCTATACTTTAAAAAGTTTGAAGATTATTATCCTTATTTATATCAAGATGTAGCAGAAATTCCTGTAGAGAAAGCTATTCTTAAAGAAATAGATCAGGTACTGGATAAATATGGTGAGATTAAAGACAATGCCTCTCTGGATTTAATGAATATCCGCAAGCAAATTAATTTGGTACGCGGAAAAATCAACCAAAGTTTTGGATCAGCATTAACGCAATACAACAGCTCTGGTTATCTAGACGACATTCGAGAAACCGTTGTGGAAAACAGACGTGTATTGGCTGTATTGGCGATGTATAGACGCAAAGTAAAAGGAAGCGTATTAGGACAATCCAAAACAGGAAGCATCGTATATATTGAACCAGAAGCTACGCTACGCTATTCTAGAGAGCTCAACAATCTTGAATATGAAGAACGCGAAGAAATTACACGTATTTTAAAAGCGTTGACCAATGTTATTCGTCCGTATCGCGAATTGTTAGTGAGCTACCAAGATTTACTGACGCAAATAGACATTACAGCGGCCAAAGCTAAATACGCCAATAAGATAAACGGCTTGTTGCCCGAGATTACAGAAGAGCGCAGTTTGTATTTTCGTGAAGCCTTCCACCCTATTTTATTGCTAAACAACAATAAAAAAAATAAAGTTACCCATCCGCAAACTATAAAACTGGAACAAGATAGCCGCATCATCGTTATCTCAGGTCCTAATGCTGGAGGGAAAAGTATTACTTTGAAAACCGTTGGTTTACTACAACTGATGTTGCAATGCGGTCTGTTAATTCCCGTTCACGAGCGCAGTCATACGTTTTTGTTTGATAGAATACTGACTGATATCGGGGACAATCAGTCCATTGAAAACCACTTGAGTACTTACAGCTACCGATTGAAGAATATGAACTATTTCTTAAAGAAATGCAATTCTAAAACCCTGTTTTTAATCGATGAGTTTGGTACAGGATCTGACCCGGAATTGGGAGGCGCCTTGGCAGAGACATTTTTGGAGGAATTTTACGATCGGGAAGCCTATGGAATTATCACGACGCACTATACCAACCTAAAAATACTGGCTAATGAATTGCCTTTTGCAACTAATGCCAATATGCTTTTTGACGAGCGTACATTAGAACCTCTATACAAGCTACATTTAGGACAAGCCGGAAGCTCTTTTACTTTTGAAGTAGCGCAGAAAAACGGAATTCCGTATAGCTTGATCAATCGTGCAAAGAAAAAAGTAGAAGGAGAGAAAGTTCGCTTTGACAAAACTATTGCCACCCTACAAAAAGAGCGTACCAAGTTGGAGAAAACTTCTAAAAACCTTAAAGAAGAAGAAACCAAAGCACGTGAGGAAGGCAAGAAAATGGAACTTATCAATACGAAGATCCAAGATAAATTGGAACGCTATCAAGAACTTTTTGACGCCAACCAACGTTTGGTTTCGCTGGGTCAAAGAGTGGATGATCTTTCTGAAAAATACTTTAACAACAAGAACAAGAAAAACTTGTTTAGTGAACTGTTGAAGCTCGTAGAGATTGAAAACTCCAAACGCAAGAAAATTACGGTTAAAGAAAAGAAAGCTATTGAGGTAAAACAACAAGCCCTTTTACAAGAAGTAGAAGTCAAAGTTGAAAAGATACGCGAGGAGAAAAAAGAAGAAAAAATAAAACAAAAGATAGAGGCGCAAAACAAGCCTAAATTCCCATTAAAGGTAGGTGATCGCGTGCGTATGACCGATGGAAAAGCAGTGGGAAGTATCGATTTAATAGAGAAAAACAGAGCGACTGTCAATTACGGTTTCTTTACATCTAAAGTAGACTTGGATGCCTTAGAACTCGTAGAACGAAAAAAATAACTATGGAAACCTGGCCAAAAGACAAAAAAATAGTACTGTTTGACGGAGTATGCAATCTGTGCGACACAACCATTCAACGAATTATTAAGGCAGATACAAACGACCAGTTTCGATTTGCTGCTTTGGATTCTGAAATTGGAAACGCAATCTTGAATCACATAGGTGTAGATCGGACCACTACAGACAGCATCGTTCTCTACGAACCCGGACAAGCCTATTACATCAAGGCAAAGGCAGCACTGCAAATAGCATCTTATTTAGGAGGCGCCTATTCACTTCTGAGCATCTTGCAAATTTTCCCTACCTTTATCTTAGATAGTGGCTATGCATATATAGCCAAAAACCGCTATAAATGGTATGGTAAGAAAGAAGAATGCTTGGTTCCGACAGCAGCGATCAAAGCAAAATTCTTATAATCGCTAGAAAACGTATTTTTATTATTAAAAAAGGCTAAATAATTTCACTTAAAAATAGGCAATGCTTATATTTGCCTACTTATAAAATTTATTCGAATGCATATTTCATACAATTGGTTAAAACAATTCATTAAATTAGACGCTACTCCAGAAGAAACTTCTGTTTTACTAACAGACTTAGGTTTAGAAGTTGAAGGCTTAGAACTATACGAAAGCTTAAAAGGAGGTCTAAAAGGTGTAGTGGTTGGACACGTTTTGTCTTGTGTAAAACATCCTAACGCAGACAAACTTAACGTAACTAAAGTTGATTTAGGAAATGGAGAGGTTGTACAAGTAGTTTGTGGAGCACCAAACGTAGCAGCAGGACAGAAAGTACCTGTAGCAACTATTGGCACAGAATTGTATGATGCAGAAGGAAATGCATTCCAAATAAAAAAAGGAAAAATACGCGGTGAAGAAAGCTTTGGAATGATTTGTTCTGAAGTAGAACTAGGTATTGGAACAAACGGAGATGGTATCCTAGTTTTAGATGACAAATGGGCACCTGGAACTCCTGCTGCTACCCTATTTAACCTAGTTACCGATCAGGTATTTGAAATTGGTCTTACACCAAACCGTTCTGACGCGATGAGTCACTGGGGAGTTGCACGTGATTTGCGAGCAGGTCTTATGCAAAACACAACCAACACACATACCAATGAAATCATCACACCATCGGTAAGTAAGTTTAAAGTAGAAAAACGCACGTTGAAAATTGACGTTGCAGTTGAAGATTATAAAAAAGCACCTCGTTATTGTGGGGTAACTATTTCGGGAATTGAAGTAAAAGCATCTCCTGAATGGTTGCAAAATCGTTTGAAAGCGATTGGAATTACACCAAAAAACAACATTGTTGACGTTACAAACTATGTATTGCACGATTTAGGGCAACCGTTACACGCTTTTGACGTTGCTAAAATCAAAGGAGGTAAAATCCGTGTAAAAACAGTAGAAGCTGGTACTAAATTCAAAACCCTAGACGGTGTAGAGCGTACCTTACATCAAGATGACTTGATGATTTGTGACGAAAAAGAACCACTTTGCTTAGCAGGTGTTTTTGGAGGAGAAAAATCAGGAGTGACAGAGAATACAACAGCTATTTTCTTAGAAAGTGCTTTTTTCAATCCAGTTATCATCCGTAAAGGTGCTAAACGTCACGGATTAAACACGGACTCATCATTCCGTTTTGAGCGTGGTATCGATCCAACAATTACAGAATACGCCTTAAAACACGCTGCTTTATTGATTCAAGATGTAGCTGGTGGAGAAATCACTTCTGATATTGTAGATCTATATCCTAAGAAAATTGAAGACCATTCAGTATTCTTAAACTTCAACAACATCAACCGTATTCTTGGAGAAGAAATCTCTAAAGAAACGATCAAGAAGATTTTAGTTTCATTGGATATCAAGGTAAGCAATATGTCTGATATCGGTTTGGGAATCACTGTTCCAGCATACCGTTGGGATGTAACACGTGAAATTGATGTTATTGAAGAAATCTTAAGAGTTTACGGATACAACAACATTAAAATGGCCTCGAAGTTAAACGCGACCATTTCAAACACGTCAAAAACAGACGACTATAAAATTCAAAATATTGTTGCAGATCAATTAGTTGCTCAAGGTTTTTACGAGATTATGAATAACTCGCTAACAACTCCTGAATACACTAAATTATCGGAACAAATTAATGCTAGCTTACAGGTAGATATTCTTAACCCATTGAGTTCTGACTTATCTGTAATGCGTCAAACGCTTTTGTTTGGTGGTCTTGAAGCTATTTCTTACAACATCAACAGAAGAAACGGAGATTTGAAATTCTTTGAATTTGGTAAAAGTTACCACAAGATGATTTCAAACTATGAAGAGGTGAAACACTTTGCTCTTTTCAGTACTGGACAAAACATTAAGGCGTCTTGGAACACAACACAGAAACCAACAGATTTCTTTGAATTTAAAGGATATATCAATGCTATTTTGGCTCGTTTAGGCATTTCTAAATACACCACACAACCCGTTGAAAACGATGTGTTTTCTGAAGGAATTGCATATTATTTAGGATCTGATTTATTAGTAGAGTTTGGTATTCTTAAAAAAGGAATTCTTAAACATTTTGACATCAAACAAGAAGTTTGTTACGCTCAATTTGCTTGGGAACAAATATTGAAAGTACTTTCTACAAAAATAAAAGTAGCTGAGATTACTAAATTCCCTTCTGTAAAAAGAGATTACGCTTTGTTGATTGATGAAAAAGTAACGTTTGATTCTATTTTCAACATCGCTAAACAAGTTGATAAAGCACTTATTAAAGATATTACCCTATTTGACGTGTATCAAGGCGATAAAGTGGCTGAAGGAATGAAGTCTTACGCTATTTCTATCTTGATGCAAGATGCAAATAAAACACTTACAGACGCACAAGTAGACAAAGTAATGAGCAAGATTAAACATCAATTAGAAACGCTTGTAGGCGCTCAATTGAGATAATCACAACATACAATACACCAAAAGGCTATCGAAATACTTCGATAGCCTTTTTTTATACCCACTGCCCTCCTTTAAACATCCAATCTTAGATGACCTACTCAAGAAATCCTTTAAGCAAGAGTCAGAGTCAATAACACGCTTGCTATAAGCAACTATAATCTTGTCAATACTACTTACGAGTATTTTGAAAGGAGTCGTTCTAAACTAAAACAAAGCAACAAAAAAAGCCCTCTAAACTATTTAGAGGGCCTGTTTTATATAAAAAACCAAAGACTATTGATTTAGCCTGCGATCTACAATACGATTGAAATAATCTTGTAAAAAAGCCTGACACGCTTTGCCTACTTCTTCCATTTCAGGAGTTTTCTTATCGATTAAATTATGTTCTAATCCTTTGTCATCTTTGTCAAAATACCCCGTTATAGATTTACCATCAAATCTACAGATGTAATTACCTTGCTGAAAGGTGTATTGATTTGCCGTATAGTTAATCGCATAAGGCTTTACTTTAGCATCGCCCACCAAACTACGTCCCCAGCTTCTAAAAGGCTTGTCGTATCCTATTAAATCCAATACCGTTGGATAAATATCTATCTGCTGAGCCAATTTAGCATCCTTACCTTCCAACAAACCTGCTTTTGGACTGTAGAATAAAATAGGCACCGCCGAACGGTTAACCACTTTTAAATACTCGTCATAAGCTACCTGATTGGTATGGTCTGCCGTGATGATGAATATCGTGTTTTCAAACCAAGGTTCTTTCTGTGCGGCTTCAAAAAACTTTTTAAAAGCATAGTCAGTATACCCTATTGTTTTGTGAATTTGTCTTGTTCCCTCTGGAAACTTACCTTCATATTTAGCAGGAATATTAAAAGGCTCGTGAGACGATACTGTAAAAAGCGTACTGAAAAAAGGCTGTTCCTTAGCAGTTACCACTTCACGCATATATTGGAAAAAAGGTTCGTCCCAAATCCCCCAAACACCGTCAAATTCAGCATCGTTATTAAATTCTGTTTTTCCGTAGTAGTGATCATATCCCAAGATATTTCCAAAACCTAAAAAGCCCATAGAACCATTTGGCGCACCGTGGAAAAAAGAAGTATCATACCCCTTGTTCTTTAATGTAGACACTAAAGACTCAATCTCTTGCTTTGGATATGGAGATGATGTAAAGGCATCTTTAAAAGACGGAATCCCTGCAATAACAGAGGAAACACCGTGAATAGACTTACTACCATTAGCATAAGCATTGGTAAAAATTAAACTGTGTTGTGCTAATGAATCTATAAAAGGCGTGTAACTGACAAAGTCGGTAATGGTAGTACCTTCATTGAACGCTCCTGAGTATTCTTTAGCAAAACTCTCCGTGATAAAGAGAACAATATTAGGCGTCGAAGGCTCATTATTGGAGTATTGCTTCACCCCACTTACATACTTATTCATTTCTGTTTCTGACATATATTCCGCCTTGGCAAAACTGGTTTTACCAAAAGTTCTGATAATAGAAAAAGGAGTATTTAGGATCAAATCAGCGTGTTCGGGCTTCGTTACATAACGGTTTGCATCAATCAAGTTTAACGGACGTGTACTCTTCTTTAAATCGCCACGAATACCCGCTAAAAAACCAAGACCTACAGCTATAAAGATAAAAACAGAAGCTATGAAATAAGGTTTTTTCTTAACAACCGTTAACTCTTCTTGTATAGAAACCTTCTTATAAAAATAAACCCAAAGTGCTGAAGTCAAAAGAAATAAAACAAATACGTGCCAGTAATTCACTAAAAACTTAGAAAATAAGGTCAATTTATTAGACTCGTGTTCCAAACTATCCATCACGGCAATCGTGGTTCTAGAGTAGATAAAACGATAGTAAATAAAGTCGATAAAATTAGTTGAATACGCGATTAAATTGAATACAAAATAAACGTAAAACAAAACCCTTTGATAGCCTTTTTTGGTATTAACAAGCAACGGAAGTATTGAAAGTAATACAAAAAGTAAGTTGACGTAAAATATTGCCATTCTGTCGAATACGATTCCATGATATGCTAATTTTAGAAACTCCGAAACGGAAGAAACATTCAGTAAATCAAAGTTGTAAAAATAGAAAAGTATTCTTGCAATAAAGTAAAAAAAGAACGCTAAAAACAATCTATAAAACAAGAGCATTACCTCTTTTAATCGGTAGGAATTAGTAAACATAAATGTTTGTATTTTTTGAATATTTTACAAAAATACTCAAAACTTTGGGATTATGGTTTCGATATTTTTTTTAGCTTATTAAAAAATATTTTGCTACTTTGCAGATGCAAATATTATAAATCATGATACAACCTACACGACTTTTTGATATTCCTTATTTTCAACTAAAGCGCAATCCCTTAAGTGATGCTTTGGTAACAAAAGAGAATGGAGTATGGAAAAAAACTTCAACGCAAGACTATATAAATCAAGCGAATCAAATATCAAGAGCATTATTACGGCTAGGTGTTCAAAAAAATGATAAAATTGCTGTGATCTCTTCAAACAACAGAACCGTTTGGAATATTTTTGACATTGGTATTTTACAGATAGGCGCTCAGAATGTTCCTATTTACCCTACCATTGCAGCAGAAGACTATCAATACATTTTATCGCATTCAGAGGCTACGTATTGTATTGTTTCCGATCAGGAGGTCTATGACAAGTTAATGTCGGTTAAAGACCAACTTCCTTTGATAAAAGATATTTGTTCTTTTGACGAAATTCCAAATTGTAAAAACTGGAAAGAACTATTGGCGGTTGGTGAAGATCCTTCAAATCAAGATGAAGTAGAACAGATCAAAGCAACCATTACCAAAGATCATTTAGCAACCTTGATTTACACTTCTGGAACTACAGGAAAACCTAAAGGAGTTATGCTAAGTCACGAAAATATCCTTTCAAACGTTATTGGAAGTTCAGAACGAGTTCCTTTTGAATTTGGCGAAAACTACAGATCATTGAGCTTCTTGCCTATTTGTCACGTTTTTGAACGTATGTTAATCTATTTGTATCAATATTTTAGCGTTTCGATTTATTATGCAGAATCGATAGACAAAATGAGCGACAACTTAAAAGAAGTTCACCCAAATGTTATGACGGTAGTACCGCGTTTACTTGAAAAGGTTTACGACAAAATTTATGCTACGGGATCTGAATTAACTGGATTGAAGAAAAGAATTTTCTTTTGGTCTATGGAATTGGGATTCAAATACGAGCCGTATGGTAAAAACGGCTGGTGGTATGGTGTAAAACTTGGTATAGCACGAAAATTAGTGTTTAAAAAATGGCAAGAAGCCCTTGGAGGAGAATTAAAACTCCTAGTTTCGGGAAGTGCAGCATTACAACCTAGGTTAACACGCGTATTTACAGCGGCAGGAATTCCAGTAATGGAAGGTTACGGACTAACCGAAACGTCACCTGTACTATCCGTTAACGACCAACGTAATCACGGATTTAAAATTGGTACCGTTGGAAAACCGTTAAGCAATGTTGAAATTAAGTTTGCTGAAGACGGAGAAATCTTATGTAAGGGTCCCAACATTATGATTGGATATTACAAAGATGAAGAGAAAACCAATCAAGAAATCACAAACGGGTATTTCCATACA
>JASLDM010000099.1 GCA_030151565.1 Flavobacterium sp.
TTTCTATTTGATCAAAACGTTCCTCAGTAAACGTTTTCTCAATTTTATTGAATAACTCTTGAAGCTGTTGATCTGTGTTTTTCAAATCTCTAATTTGATTAAACTTTAACTTCTTATGATTATTATCTACGTGAGTATAACTGTTTTGAGCAATAAAACTAATAGCCTTTATCATATCTTGCAGATAACCTAAAGTCAAAATATAGAACTTACTAGCCTCAACAGAAGTCTCATCTAAATTCTTAATAAAGAAATAAACATTTCCTTTAAGCTCATCAACTTCCTTCTCTAATTTCTTAAGCTTACGTTTACTTGACTTTAACTTATTCAGCTCTTGGAGTCCAATACTATCGATAACACTTGTGTACAGTTCTTTTGAACGTGAGATTACATTTGCAATCTGAGCTGAACTTTCAGAAATCACACCTTGTATCGTTACGATATCAACTTTATCTAATTTAGATGTAACTTGTTCTTTTTCTTTTGTTTTCTTCTGATGTGTACGCTTACTTCTGTATAGTAAAATTCCAACTAAAATCAATAAACCAACAACAGCAAAAACCTCACCTACCTTTAAGATATAAGCCGTAACAAATGCAGCAATAAAAGCGACAATAGCCGTAACAAACCATCCGCCAATTACGTTAAAAACACCTGCTACTCTGTAAACTGCTGTATCACGATCCCAAGCTCTGTCCGCAAATGAACTCCCCATAGCTACCATAAACGTAACATATGTAGTAGATAAAGGCAACTTCATAGAAGTACCTATAGAAATCAAAATACTAGCAACCATTAAATTTACCGAAGCACGAACCATATCAAATGCAGGTTCTTCTTCATTATTATTTTTCTTTTTAGGTTTCTCAGGCTTTTCAAAACGTCTATCCATTTTTACCTGCAAACGATTTGGCAATAAATAGCTTAATAAAGACCCTATAAATACCGAAGTACGAACAATTATTTTCGACAAAACGTTTGGTGAAAACTTCTCCGCAGTGCTGCCTGTATCCTGTCGTGCCAAGTTCATCTCAGTTTCAATAACATTACGAGCTTTTTTAGAAGTCCATAAAGTATAAACCATTACCAAACCTGCAATCAATAAGAAATAGAAAGGAGCTACAACATTTTCTTCACCTAATTTATTCATCATATAAACATCTGGATGTGCGCCAGAAGCTGAGAAGAATTCATAAGATTGAAAAGCTGCAATAGGAACCCCAATAAAATTTACTAAATCGTTTCCAGCAAATGCCAAAGCCAAAGCAAATGTCCCTACAACGATAATCACTCGTAGAATATTTACTTTAAAACTCATCATAATTTGAGAAACAATCGTCCAGAAGACAAAACTACCTACAACAATTGTAGATTGATGATGATTGATCCAATAAACAGTTTCTTTACTTATAAAAGATGCACCTTTAAGCCCTTTTATTAAAATGAAAAAAGTAATTGCTGTAATTGCTAATCCTCCAAAAATTGCTCCAAAGTATTTAATTTTATCCTCTACGTGAAAGGTAAAAATAAGTCTTGAAACGTATTGAATCAATGCTCCTAAAGTAAAAGATAGTAAAACTGAAAGCAGAATGCTGACAACAATTTCGGTAGCTTTTTCTGTATTAATATATTCTGGAAGCGTTGACCATAATCCATCTTGAACAATAATCTTGTAGACAGCCAAACACACAGCTGCTCCAAGTAATTCAAAAACGATAGAAACCGTAGTAGATGTTGGCAATCCCATTGTGTTAAAGACATCTAAGAGCAAGACATCGGTAATCATAACGGCCAAGAAAATAATCATGACATCGTTAAAACTAAACATGCTGGGGACAAAAATACCGCTTCGGGCAATTTCCATCATTCCACTGGAAAACATGGCTCCTATTAAAATTCCAAAAGTAGCGACTATCATAATAGTCTTAAAAGACACTGCTTTAGAACCAATCGCCGAGTTTAAAAAATTTGCGGCGTCGTTACTTACCCCAACTGTCAAATCTATTACTGCTAAAATCGCTAAAGCGACGAGCATAACGATAAAAATTTGATCCATTTAATTAAATTTATTTTGCACTGCAAATGTGCATTAACTTATTTAGTTTGATGTTAAGCGAATGTTATCAATCCTTTTTTTTATAATTTAGATCTATCCTCCAAGAGGTTTTAGTACTTTAGCACGACATCGAAAGACAAAAATAAAAAAAATGAACGAACTTCAATTTGAAACAAGTCCTTATTTACTCCAGCACGCCAATAATCCTATAAACTGGAAATCTTGGACCATTAAAAGTTTGGAAGAGGCCAAAAAAACACAAAAATTAATTGTAGTAAGTATTGGCTACGCCTCTTGCCATTGGTGTCACGTGATGGAAGAAGAGTCTTTTGAGGATAGCGAAGTTGCGTCGGTGATGAATAGTAATTTCATATCTATAAAAATAGATCGAGAAGAACGTCCCGATCTAGACTCTTTCTACATGAAAGCAGTACAACTGATGACCAAACAAGGTGGATGGCCTCTAAATGTAGTTTGTTTGCCTGATGGCCGTCCGATTTGGGGTGGCACTTATTTTAAAAAAGAGGCTTGGTTAGACGCTTTGACTCAATTAAACGAGCTGTATTCTAAATCACCCGAAAAAGTTTATGACTTTGCAGAAAAATTACATGAAGGCATTGAAATACTCAGCAAAGCCCCTAGCTCAGATAGCAATAATTCTTTTGATTTGGATTTATTACTAGATAAATGGAAACGAAGTTTCGACTGGGAATATGGAGGCTATAACAGAGCTCCTAAATTTATGATGCCAACTAATTTATTATATCTTCAAAAACTCGGAGTGGCAAGTGAAGATACGAGTTTATTGGATTATGTCGACTTAACACTCACACGAATGGCTTGGGGAGGTTTATTCGATACAGTTGCTGGTGGCTTCTCCAGATATTCAGTAGATGTAAAATGGCATATTCCTCATTTTGAAAAAATGCTTTACGACAATGCACAACTACTTAGTGTTTATTCCAATGCTTATAAAAGAACGCAAAACCCTCTCTACAAAAACGTTATAGAAAAAACAATCCACTTTATAGATTCGCATTGGAGCAATCAAGAAGGCGGTTATTTTTCAGCTTATGATGCTGACAGTTTAAATTCTAAAAACGAATTAGAAGAAGGTGCTTTTTACACTTGGTCCATTCCACAGTTAAAAGAAATTATACCTGAAACGGACTTCTCTTTATTTGTTGAAGTTTACAACATCAATACTTTTGGTTATTGGGAAAACAATCAATACGTACTCATACAATCAATTCCGTTGCATAAAATTGCTGCAAAGCATAATTTAACAACAGAAAATTTACAAACAAAAAAAACAAAGTGGGAAAAAACACTTTATAATGAGCGTGCAAAACGTAGTGAACCTAGATTGGATAATAAAACACTTACTGCATGGAATTCCTTGTTAATTATTGGTCTTGTAGATTCCTATATGGCGTTACAAAATGAAGAATACCTCGATAAGGCCAAAACTATTTCCTCTTTTATAGAAACCAAACTTTGGAACGAAACCGAAGGTTTGTTTCATACTTACAACAAAGGAACAGCGACAATTTCTGGATTCTTAGACGATTATGCCTTTTATATTTCCTCCCTACTCTCATTATATGAAACTACATTAGAAGAGTCCTATTTAACAAAAGCAAAAAACCTGACCGACTGGACATTGGATCATTTCCTAGACGATCACCAAGGTTTTTTTAAATACAACAGTCAAGAAGATGCCGTTTTTATAGCGTCAATAGAAACCGAAGACAATGTAATCCCTTCTTCTAATGCTTTTATGGCTCATAATCTATACAAGTTAGGAATTCTCTATGAACACAGCTACTATACCAAACTAGCGACAAACATGCTTTCTCAAGTCCTAAATCAGATTGATTACGCATCAGCTTATTCACATTGGCTTTTACTTCATTTATATTCAAATGAACCCGCTGAATTAAGTATTATAGGTAAAAATGCTCATGAATTAATAAAAGAGTTACAATCGAAGTTTGTAGCAAAAACAATGATTTGGGCTAGCACAAATGAAAGTCAGATCCCTTATTTTAAACACAAGCATCCAACAAAAGAAACTATGTATTATTTTTGCCAAGGCAAAACGTGCCTTGCACCTAATAAAAAAACAGATTTTTTGAAAAACACTTTGTTATAACACTATGAGTAAACTAGATCAACTTTTAAGTCATTATTTAGAAAGTATAATAGACTACCTACCGAATGTAGTTTCTGCACTATTTATACTGATAATTGGACTTTGGATAATTAAAAGTCTAGAAAAAATCACCGAACGCATTTTCTTAAAAAAACGTATTGACCCAACTTTCATTAGTTTTCTTTTGGATGTAATCATATGGGGATTACGCGTTTTACTTTTTATTACCATTGCTTCGAAATTAGGGATACAAACAACTTCTTTCATAGCCATTTTGGGAGCAATGAGTTTAGCTATTGGATTATCCTTACAAGGCTCATTAGCGAATTTCGCTGGTGGAGTTTTAATTATTTTATTTAAGCCTTTCCGAATTGGCGACGTAATTGAAGCCCAAGGTGAATCTGGAAGAGTAGCTGATATTCATATTTTTTCAACAAAGATCGTTAACTATCAAAATCAGGTCATTTACATTCCAAATGGTATTTTATCTAATGGTAAAGTAAAAAACTTCTCACAAAATGAGCTTCGAAAAACAGAAATAAACATCCAAACACCAATTGCCAAAAACACAAATGACTTCATCAGCAAGTTACTACTTGAATTAGAAGCAAATGAAATGATACTAAAACAGCCTAAACCACGTGTTTTAATACGAGAGGTTTTAGATACCAAAATCACATATACCGTTTTGGCTTGGATAGAAAATGGAAATTATTCAGAAGTAAGCTCTTTCATTCTTCAAAAGGGAAAAGAAATAAGCAATAACTTATAAATCAACTCTTCTTTGTAAGCAACACAAAATCTTTTAAATAAAAAGGCTCAAAATAAGCGACATCTACGAAGTCGCTTTTTTCGTATTTAGCAAATGCCATTACGGCCATTTCTCTTGCGGAAGGAAATACATTTTCATCGTGAAATACCAATGACTTTCCTTTTATCACATCTTTACATTTAGATGCTCCATCTCCTAAAAAATGTATTGTATCTTTTTCATTAGAAACAAATGAATCGGACTCAACAACCAATGCTTTTACGGGCTCCAACAATTGATAAGAAGCATCATAAACAGCTGTAAAAACTTCCATTCTTCGAGCATCTATCATCGGGATAATTATTCCTGATTCAATTTTAATTTGACGGGCTAAAACTTCTAATGTATCTAATGCAATCATTGGAAGATCTAATGCATAACACAAACCCTTAACCGATGAAACTCCGATTCGCAAACCCGTATACGACCCTGGTCCTTGACTAATGGCAACTGCTTTTAAATCTTGGAACGTTTTTCCTTTTTCTCTCAATAATGCTTCAATAAAGACATGAAGCTTTTCTGCATGAGAAAAATTTGCTTCTGCAATCTCTTGCAACGCAATAACATTTCCGCCTTCAGACAAAGACACTGAACAGTTTTTTGTAGCTGTTTCTATACTTAAAATCAAACTCATTTTACTTTATTTCTATAGTCACTTTATCTCCTTGATTCAATGTTTTATTCACCAAAGAATAAGGTCCAATAATTATTTTATCCTTAGCCGTTAATCCTTCTACAACTTCAATATATTGATCGTCTTGAATACCCGTTTTTACAAATTTCAAAACAGCTTTTTCACCTTGCATCACAAAAACAGCCTCTTGTAATTTTTCTTTCTGATTCTCTCCAGCTAAAGTATCAACTGCTGAACGCAACACAATAGCGCTTATTGGCACTACAAAAGCTTCTTTTATAGTTTGTGTTTGAATGTCAACAGTTGCTGTCATTCCAGGTCTAAATGGAGAATAATCATCGGATTTACCTTCCAATAAATCCAAATAAGACTCTTTTAAAATCCTTACTTTTACTTTAAAATTAGTTACCTGATCTGCCGTTAACGTATTACTTGCTGAATTAGAAATACTAGTTACGATTCCTTTAAATTCTTTTTTCAAATAAGCATCAACTTCTATTTTAGCTTCATTTCCTATTTTAACTTTTACGATATCATTTTCATTCACATCTACTTCAACCTCCATATTATTTAAATTCGCAACACGAAGTAGCTCGGTACCAGTCATCTGTTGCGTTCCCAAAACCCGTTCTCCTAGTTCAACATCTAACCTAGAAATCGTACCATCAACTGGAGCATAAATTGTAGTTCTATTTAAATTATCTTTTGATTCAGTAACAGAAGCTTGAGCACTTTGAACATTGTAATATGCAGAATTACGCATTGCTTGAGCAACTTCATAAGCTGAAACTACTTTATCCCATTCCGACCCTGAAATAACCCCTTTATCAAATAATTTTTTATTGCGGTCAAATGTTGCTTTCGCTTCTTTAAGCTGAGCCTCAGCTTGATTTAATCCCGCTTTACTATTCGATAAAGTTGCCACCATACGATCAACTCCAGATTCATATAAATCTGGATTTATCTTTACTAATAAATCCCCTTTACGAACCAGCTGCCCTTCTTTGATTGGCAAATTTATAATTTCTCCAGATACTTCAGAAGATATTTTCACTTCAACTTCAGGCTGTATTTTTCCAGTTGCAGAAACCGTTTGCATAATAGTTTGTTGTCTCAATTCTTCCACTGAAACCATAGATACAGATTCCGTTTTACCAAAAATGCCTTTCTTATATAATAACCCTGTGGCAATTAAAACAATTACACCAATTGCCAAAATCCATTTTGTCTTCTTTTTCATAAACATTAATTTTCAAAAAGGGGAATTCCAAAATAATACTCTAATATTTTAGTTTTAAAAACATAATCATATTTCGCCTTAAGTAAGTCCGAAGCTGCTGTTACATGAAGCGTTTCTGCTTGATTATAATCAAACACATTCATCAATCCTACTTCATATCGGGCTTTAGCATATTCCAAAGCCAGCGAACGGGCTGTTAAGGTTACTTTGGCAGCTTCATATGATTTTAATGCACTTTTGGTATCAGCATACGCTGTATACACAAGCTGTTCTAATTTAAGCTCGGCAGCTTCTTGCTCCAAAGCAGCACGTTTAACTTCTAATCGATTTAACTTCACGTTATTTCGTACAGAAAAACCATTAAAAATTGGAATAGTAAGTCCTAACCCAAAACTCTGACCTTTATTAGCATCAAACTGATTCAACATCGATTCTGGTCCAGATATAATTGGAACCAAATTGGGCTGAACAACAGCTTGATTAGTCCCTTCTACTTGTCCAATCATTTTAGTTGGATTAGCTGAATCAATGGTCATCCCAGATATACGATCCATATAAGCTGCACGTGTAGCAAAACTATAAAAAGCTCTAAGTTGCGGTAAAAACTGTGCTTTTGAAATTTTCAAATCACGATCAGCCATACCAATACGTGTTTGAGCTATTTTTAAGTCTATTTGAGTCTCTTTTGCTCGTCGAACAACTTCTAATGCAGACTCTAATAAAACAGCGCTTAAATCAACTTCTATTTCGCTATCAGAAATTTCAAACTTATCATAGTTGCGAAGCTGTAATAATTGAGCCAATGCTAATTTAGATAGTTCTAAAGCATTTTCAGAACTGATGACTTGCTGCTCTACTTGTGAAACTGCCGCTTGAACATCCAATAAGTCACCTGCTGGTACAATACCCGCTTGAACTAACTCTTTGGCTCGTTGCTCTTGTTTCTTTTTTTCAATGGATTGCGCTTGGTTTGTCTTTAACAACTCCTGATTGAAAACAATTTGCAAATATGCGTTTACAACATTTAAGGAAATGTCTTCCTTCATTTTTTGTGCTTGATATCGAGCAGCGATTTCAGATAATCTTGCTTTAGCTAATTGATGCTGATATTGCAATCCTTTAAAAAGATCTATTCCTACATCCACACCCGCTGCCGTAAACTGAGTAGTTTGATTTTCTAATAAACCTGTTGTAATATTTTGATTCAAACCCAAAGTCCATGAATGACTTGCACTTCCATTTACACTGGGAAGAAAATTACCAAATGCAATTTGCTTACCTATATTTGCGCGCTCTTCTTCAATAGCTTGCTTCTGCACATCAATATTATGTTCTAAAGCATAACTCACACACTCTTCCAAAGTCCACATATGCTCTTGTCCAAAGCTAGAAAACCCAAAAAGAAAAAATCCAAAAAGGCTGACATTTTTAAAATTACAAAACTTCATATTCTTCGTTTTATACCTAATAAGACGCTAAGAAATAGCTTCTGTTACAGAAAAAGAAAGATATAAAAAAAAACGTCACAAGGACGGTTATATCAGTTTGTTTTTTCTTGCTGTTTTTTCTTAAAAATCTTGTATGCAAAATACCCTCCGACTCCAACAAGTAAATAAGGAAAAATCATCAAATAAACAATTCCGTCATTTACAGCTCCAGCCTTAATTCCCCCTTCTTCTGTTTCCAATACCGCTCGACACATTGCACATTGTGAAAACCCAAATTGAGTAAACAAAATATAGACAATAAATGCCAATAAAAATTTATTAAAAGTACTCATTTGCTTTTGGATTAATGTAGGTAATATGGAGAAATCATCAAATATACAACCACCCCTGTAATGGCAACATATAACCATAAAGGAAAAGCTATTTTGGCAATCTTACGATGTTGAGGGAAATTTCCTAAAGCAGCTCTTGCATAAGTAATCAAAACAATAGGAATGATTACGATTGACAAAACAATATGTGTAATCAATATGAAAAAATAGACATATTTCACAAATCCTGTTCCGCCATAGGGTGTAGAATCAGAAGTCATATGATAAGCCACATACATACCTAAAAAAAGTACCGAACAAACCATACATGCCTTAATCAAATTTTCATGTAACTTTCGATTTCCTTTTTTAATCGCTAAGAATGCAAACACCAGTAAAATAGCTGTTACCCCATTAATTGAAGCATAAATTGGAGGCAGAAATGACAATGGCTCCACATTTGGTATTTTAACTCCAAACAATATTGCTACTACAATCGGAATTAAAACCGATAATATAGTAATACCTCTTTTATATTTTTTATCTAAAACTTGTTGTTCCATTTTATTCAGCTAATAATAATTTAATATCTTCTTCAATCATTTTCACGCCTTCGTCATCGGTACCATCGTAATATAAAATTGGATTACCGAAAGCATCTTTTCTACAACGAATATTTCCGTCTTTATCTATCAAAGCAAACAATCCCGAATGTTCAAATCCTCCTGGAGATTCTGCATTAATACCCGCATACAAATTAAACTTCTTAGATAAATCAAAGATATATGAAGTATCTCCAGTTAACATATTCCAAAAAGGCAATTTTACTCCAAGTTCATCCATATGCTTTTTTAAAGCAGTAGGAGTATCGTTAGCAGGATCTATAGTGATAGAAGCAATTCCAAATTTCAAATTACCATAAAAAGTATCTTGTAACTTCAACATATTTTGATTCATTATCGGACAGATTGTCGGACAAGAAGCAAAGAAAAACTCTAAAACATAAACCTTTCCTGCATAATCAGCATTAGTAATTTGCTTTTCATCTTGATTGATTAATGAAAATTCCGGCGCAGGTCCAATAGTTACTAAATCTGCTTTTTCAAATTTTTTAATAATCTTAGGCACAGCCCAAATACCAAAAATCAAAACAATAAAAGAAATCCAAATGTAAGACTTGTTTGTATTCATAATAAATTAGTTAACTGTTTTAATGCGATTATACTTTTTTAGAGCCAAACGATATTCAGCTAATACAACTTTTATATCATCCATCATTTCATTATGTAAATCTGCAGCAGAAATAGTATTATATCCTTCTTTATACTCATCTACGCCATTTTTATTCAATCCTTTTCTTCCACGTACATTTAAATCTTTATCAATGATGTATACGTTAGGCGTTGCAAACTGAGCGTCTAGCTTACCAACAAGCTCAAAAGAATTGTATAATGACGCTATTTCATCTGTATCAACAAAAAGATAATTCCAATTAAATAGGTCAGAAATCGGACTCAATTCTTGTCGAACCAACTCTGCTTCGTTCTCGGTTCCTTTAGGCACCACAAGCACTACTTGAAAATCATCAAAATCTTTATATCTATTATAAATTTTCTGATTTAGATTGAATGCATTACCACGATCTTTAAACAATTCAGCTCCAGGGAAACCAATAACCGTAATTTTACCTTTAAGTTTTGGACGAGTACCTAACGAAGATTCGCCATCAGGCAATTCAGCTACATGTTCCGTAATCACTGGAAGCGGCACAAAATGATTAACTCCTGTTGCAAAAAACAAATATGCACAAATCGGCATAACAAAAAGAACAGTAAGAATTATATATTTTTTCATCACTTGAAATTACTAACTCACAAAAATAAAAAAAGGCGATTGATAAATCGCCTTTTAAATGCTTAATATGTTATTAAAATATCCACTTGTAAAAATCGTTATTAAATACATCAAAAATGTAATTTCCTTCGATTAAAATAAGTGTAATCATATACACACACAAGAAAGATAAGGTACCTACTACCGACCATCTTAATGATCCTTTCTCTCCTTCAAGGTGCATAAATGCCCACATGATATAATATGCTTTTACAATTGTAAGGATAATGAAAATCCAGTTCAAAATACTTAAATGTAACACATCTACTTTATGTAATGAATCTGGTTTTATAATCCCTAATACCACTTCTACAATCGTCACTAATGACATGATAATAAAAACAGTCCAAATTCTCTTTTTATTCGAAATATATTCCGCACCTGTTGCTGCCATTTTTTCTAAATTTTAATACGATTAAACTAAATAGAAGAATGTAAATACAAATACCCACACTAAATCCACAAAGTGCCAGTATAATCCTCCTTTTTCTACCATTTCATAAGAACCTCTTCTTTGGTAAGTTCCTAAAATAACGTTAAAGAAAATAACGACATTAATCAAAATTCCAGTAAAAACGTGGAATCCGTGGAAACCTGTAATAAAGAAGAAGAAGTCAGCAAAAAGCTTGTGTCCATATTCATTACGAATAAGGTTTGCACCTTCAACAACTAAAATCGCATCATCTATACGTGCTAATGATTCTTCTCTCGACAAAATCACTTTATGTTTGTCTGCATCAACAAACTGAGTTCTGATACGGATATCAGGATTTGCTTCAAATCCTTTTTTCACTTCATCTAATGAATATGTAGTAATCGAAGACTCGCCTACAAACCATAATCCCTTATTACGGGTATGTTGTACACGCTCACCTTGTTCGTTTACAGCAAATTCACCTAATGCAATTTGTTTACCATCTTGTCCTACGAATTGTAAAATAGATCCACCACGTGTTTCTACTGCTCCGTAAGATCCTTGAATAAAGTTTTTCCATTCCCAAGCTTGAGATCCCAAGAAGATAAGTCCTCCAATGATCGTCAAGAACATATAGAACGCTACTTTATTTTTTTTCATTTGATGTCCAGCATCTACTGCCAATACCATCGTTACCGATGAGAAGATCAAAATAAAAGTCATTAATGCCACATAATACATTGGCGCATCAACTCCGTGTAAAAACGGGAAGTGATTAAAAACCTCGTCAGCTATAGGCCAAGATTCCATAAATTTGAATCTTGAGAATCCATATCCAACAAGAAATCCACAAAAGGTTAATGAATCTGATAATATGAAATACCACATCATCAATTTTCCGTAGCTTGCTCCAAGAGGTTCATTTCCTCCCCCCCAAGTAGTTTCTTTAGCAGCTGTTGTAGTAACTGTTGCTCCCATATAATGTTGTTTGTTAAAAAGTTCTCAAATTTAGGTTTTTTTTCTATTTATAGAAAGTAAAAAATAAAAATAAATATAACCATAAAAATCCTAAAAAATGCCAAAACCACTCACTCAACTCTATACCAAGATATTGTGAGGCATTATATTTTTGTTTAGAATGATTATAAATCACATATAATAAAGAAAGTAGACCTCCAGCAAGATGCGCTATATGCACAATTACGATTACATACAAAAAAGATGTTGTAACTGTACTTTCACTCCCAGTAAAGAAATAACCTGCCTCTACTACTTGTCCAAATCCAATGAATTGCAAAACTACGAATAGTAATCCTAATAAAAGAGTAACCCACAAATAAGTAGTCGTTTTTTTTCTATTACTTTCCTTTACAGCCTTTCTAGCTAGGTAAAAAGTAACACTACTTAACAAAATCACAATTGTACTCCATAGGAACGCTGTTGGAAGCACGAAATCAGTCAACCAATCTGGTCTTGATTTACTTACCACATACGCACTCGTTAAACCTGCAAAAACCATCACAATACTTCCCATTGCAAATAGCAACATGATTTTAAACGCTTTTGCTTTTTTAATACTTTCTTCTTGAATTGTCATCGACATAATTATCTCAATATTTTATCTAAAATGTAGATTATTTGAATTAACGATATATAAGAAACACTGACTAACATCAATGATCTAGCTGCTTTTTCTGTACGTGTTTTATATAATTGAACCGCTGCGTACAACATCCAAAGTCCTGCCAAAAACACCAATACTGCCGATATCGGGGTCAAATACAAACGTCCAGTCATTCCAAATGCTGGAAAAACGGATGCAATTATCAACCAAACAGTATAAAGTATAATCTGAAGTGCTGTTTTAGAATCACGCTTACCTGAAGGCAACATTGAAAAACCTCCTCGCTGATAATCATCATACAAGAACCAGCCAATAGCCCAAAAGTGAGGAAACTGCCAAAAAAATTGAATCATAAACAAGGTTCCTGCTTCAATTCCAAAATTATTTGTAGCTGCTACCCAACCTAACATAAAAGGAATTGCCCCTGGAAAAGCCCCTACAAAAACTGACAAAGGTGTTACGGTTTTTAAAGGCGTATACACACTTGTATATAAAAAAATAGATATAGCTCCAAACATTGCAGTCTTTGGATTGACAATATACAGGATCGCAATCCCGATAATTGTCAGAGCGCTTGCCAAAACAAAAGCCGCACTAGGCTTCACACGGCCAGAAGCAATTGGACGATTTTTTGTTCGGTTCATTTTCGAATCAAGTTCTTTTTCAATAATCTGATTAAAAACATTCGAAGCACCAACCATACAATACCCTCCTACTGACAACATAATTAAAGTCAATATTTTAATATCACTTAAATCTGGAACAGCTATAAGATATCCTGCAATAGTTGAAAAAACAACACTAATTGCTAACCCCGCCTTGGTCATTTCCTTAAACTCCTTGAAAACAGACGTGTTATTATTAGAAGATAAATTCAAAATTCACTCATTTATTTTATGGATTGCAAATATACTCCAATTTTTAAAATATCCTCTTAAAACATTTTTTCTATCTGTTAATCTTTATCTGAAAAGCCTAATAGCCTTCTT
>JASLDM010000118.1 GCA_030151565.1 Flavobacterium sp.
TCTACAAAGGTTTCATAAATCTGATACGCTATACGTTTTGTTTTATGATCAATTTGTTCTTTTGTTAAAATAATATTCTTAGTCATTTTTCTTTTCTATAAGTATAAATAATTCTCTTCCTGCTCTTGGTTTAATGGAATTGTACGCACGCTCAATCTTTCTGACTTTCATATATTTAGAAAAAACCTTTTGATATTCCTCCAAACTTCCTCCGTATGGAGGCCAATCCTGATCCAAAGGAAAATCAAACAAGACACCTGCCAAAAGACCTTCATTTTTTAGTAGACTATTCATTTTTTCAGCATAGGCTTCTCTTAAATCTGGAGACAGTGCACAAAAAAATGTTTGTTCCAAAATTAAATCAAACGAGTCTTCTAATTCAAAAAAATCACCTTGCAATAATTGTGCTCTAGGAAAAGACGGAACTTTTTTAACAATCTCCTCCAACGGCTCAGGTGCCAGGTCGATTGCATAAACATTTAAAAAACCTTGCTCATACAAATAAACCAATTCATGTCCATTTCCTACTCCTGGAATCAATATACGAATAGACTTATCAGTAAGCTGATCTATAAAATCTTTAATCGGCGTTGTTACTTCTCCCGCATCCCATTTAGCCTGATTCGTCTGATAACGATCTGACCAAAATTCTTTATTCAACTTCTTCATCTGTTTCTAAATAATCATCAATATCTCTGCGGTCTTTTTTAGTGGGGCGGCCAGTACCTTTAGCTCGATAATGCTCTTTAGAAAGCTTTAAAAGCTCTAAGTGTTCAAAAGCATCTGCTGGGGTATCATCTTTTCTATAAATATCAACCAACTTAGCTCCAACTCTATTTGCTGGCACATCTAAAACAGTTAATTTATAAACGATTTGATCTTTCCTCATCGTAATTTTATCGGTAGCAAAAACCTCTCTAGACGGCTTCGCAACTTGTCCATTCACTGTGATATGTCCTTTCTTACAAGCCTCCGAAGCAATACTCCGAGTTTTGTAATACCGAACACACCATAAATATTTGTCAATCCGCATTTTCTAAAATAAATTTCCTTTACTAAGTACACAAAAATAAAGTAAAATTGTATCTTGCACCACTAAAAGAGTTAAAAAATGAATAGATTATTTAAAGTCTTTACTTTTGTTTTTCTAGGATTGATAGTGAGCAACTGTAAAAAAGACGACAACCCAACCGTAAAGGTTGATCCACCTAGAGATCGACAGGAAGTCTATAAAGAAAATATTGCCGATATCGAAAATTACCTACAAAAAAACTACATGAAGTTTGAAAATGGTATTTTGACTTTAGATAGTATTCAAAATAATGAAACATCAATATGGGATCAGCAAGATTTTCCGCTTCAATCTATTACAATGAAAAACGAAGCTTGGGATTTAAGTGTTCCATTTAACAACTTCACTGCTGGAAAAGACTATACCAAAGCTAGTTATTTCAAAATTAAGGATTCCGTTGACTATAAAATTTACTACCTTATTTTAAATGAAGGTGGTGGAGAAAAAGTACAAGCCATAGACTCTGTATTCACAACCTACAGAGGATACAACCTTAAGAACGAAAACTTTGAAAGTAATTTTAATGGAATGTGGTCTTCATATCCAAAAACAATTCAGGAAGACAAAAACATAGACCTTCAACGCCCTGCTGTAAATGTCTTAATCCCTGGTTTTAGACAAGCACTATCTTTAATTAAAACCGCTACAGGAATTACCGACAATGGCGACGGAACGAATACTTTTGAAAATGCAGGTCGAGTAGTTGTATTCTTACCTTCAGGATTAGCTTATTTCCAAAGAGCTACAGGAAGTATCCAAAAATATACTCCTATTATTTTTGATATAGAGTTGATCAATAAATTTACAAGAGATCACGATTTAGATGGAATACCTTCAATTTTAGAAGACCTTAATGGAGACGGCAATTATTTTAATGACGATACCGACGGAGATGGCATTCCGGATTTCCTAGACAATGATGATGATGGAGACGGCTTTATTACAAGACAAGAAATTTCTTATATAGAAAAAGATGAATTTGGCAGAGAATTCACTAAGATCTACAATTTTGACGAAATACCTACTTGTAATGGTGGTAAAAAACGTCACCTAGACGCTAGTTGCTTTCCAAAGCCTGATGGAAGTTGGGAGTAAATAGTACAAATTATAAAACAAAAAAACCGTTTCAATGAAACGGTTTTTTTTGTTTTATAGAACTTGATTTCTCAAATTACTATTATATTATTTTCTTTGAATTGCTTTTTCAGCTTTAACAATAATCGCCTCAGCATTTAATCCATATTTCTCCATTAATTGCTCAGGTGTTCCTGATTCTCCAAAAGTATCTTCCACAGCTACAAACTCTTGAGGAAGTGGATTGTTTAGCGCTAAAACACGCGAAACACTTTCTCCCAAACCACCTAAAAAGTTATGTTCTTCAGCCGTAACAACACATCCTGTCTTCCTAACAGATTTCAAAATAGCCTCTTCATCTAAAGGTTTAATAGTATGTATATTGATAACCTCCGCAGAAATCCCTTTAGCTTCCAAAGCTTCCGCTGCTTGTAAAGCTTCCCAAACTAAATGTCCTGTTGCTACTAAAGTAACATCTGTACCTTCTGATAAAACAACCGCTTTACCTATTTCAAACTTATCATCAGCAGGAGTAAAGTTTGGCACTACTGGACGTCCAAATCTTAAATAAACAGGTCCTTCAAATTCTGCGATTGCTAATGTAGCTGCTTTTGTTTGATTGTAATCACAAGTATTAATTACGGTCATTCCAGGCAACATTTTCATCAATCCTAAATCTTCTAAAATTTGATGTGTAGCACCATCCTCACCTAGAGTTAAACCAGCATGTGATGCGCAAATCTTCACATTCTTTTCTGAGTAAGCGACAGATTGTCTAATTTGATCATAAACTCGACCTGTTGAAAAGTTTGCAAATGTACCTGTAAAAGGAATTTTTCCTCCAATAGTCAATCCTGCAGCAATACCAATCATATTCGCTTCAGCAATACCAATTTGAAAAAAACGTTCTGGATGATTCTTTTTAAAATCATCCATTTTTAATGAACCTATTAAATCCGCACAAAGCGCCACTACATTTTCATTTTTTTTGCCTAGCTCTGTCAATCCCGCTCCAAATCCTGAACGAGTATCTTTACTTCCTGTATTTATATATTTTTTCATTTCAATTTCGTTTTAAAAAGGATTAATAATCCCCTAATGTTTCTGGATTTTGTTTTAAAGCCTCTTCTAATTGTGCGTCATTAGGTGCTTTTCCGTGCCACGCGTGTGTTCCCATCATAAAATCAACACCATTACCCATTTCTGTATGTAATAAAATACAAACTGGTTTTCCTTTTCCTGTTTTAGATTTAGCCTCTTCTAAACCTTGAACAACAGCGGCAATGTCATTTCCTTTTTCTACATCCAATACATCCCATCCAAATGCCTCAAATTTAGCACGAATGGATCCCATATTTAAAACTTCTGTTGTTGGCCCATCAATTTGTTTTTCATTCAAATCTACAGTTGCAATTAAGTTATCTACATTTTTTGCAGCTGCATACATCATTGCCTCCCAGTTTTGTCCTTCTTGCAGTTCTCCATCACCTAATAAAGCAAAAACCAACTTTGAATCGTTATTTAACTTCTTCGCTTGAGCTGCACCGATTGCGACAGATAACCCTTGACCTAAAGATCCTGAAGCCATACGAATACCTGGCAAATGATCGTGTGTTGTTGGATGCCCCTGTAATCGAGTGTTGATTTTTCTAAATGTAGCTAATTCACTAACTGGAAAATAACCACTTCTTGCTAAAACGCTATAAAAAACCGGTGAAATATGTCCGTTTGATAAAAAGAATAAATCTTCATCAACACCATTCATTTCAAATGTTTCTTTGCGATCCATTACATTTTGATACAGCGCTACAAAAAACTCTACGCATCCTAGAGAACCTCCTGGATGTCCCGAGTTTACAGCATGCACCATTCTTAGAATGTCTCTCCTAACTTGCGTCGATAAATCTGTTAATTGTTGTGTGTTTGGTTTCATTGTTACTTTATAAAATGATTCAAGTAGCAAATATAATGAGTTTATTACATCTATCTCAATTTAAAAGATCGAGATTCACCTTTTTTATATTACAAACAACATCTCTTCCTTGCTATCTTTCTGATTGAATATAATTTATTTAAAAAACCTTACCCTCCTCAAATAGTTAACTCAGAAAACAAAAAAAGCTCCTGCTTAATAATCATCAGATAATATTAATCAGGAACTTTTTAAATAGTCAATCTGTATTTCTTTTTTATAAAATCAACAAAGCCATTTCGCGCAACTGCCCTGCTGCTTTTGAATACCAAAAAGGTTCAAAATCTTGTTGACAATAAGATTCAAAATCATTCTTTAACATTTGATACGTCCACGTTTTAGCCTCTTTTATCATTTGCTGTTCAGTAAAAGTTACAAACCATTCTGCTTCTAACTGATCCATTTCGATAGCAATTGTCTCTTTTTTAGTATAAAAAACAAGATTTGCTTTTTGAAAAGTACGTCCTTTTTTAGTTTTTGTAAATAACTCTAAAAACGGAATTGTTCCCAACCAAATAATTTTTTGATTTGGTTTATACACCGCTAATGGCTCTTCCTCCAAAACAGTACTTATATAATTTGGAACTATCGTTGTTCTCGGTACTTTAAATTCGAACCAATCTTTTAACGGCCAATCGAAGCACAATCCGTGCATATAATTAAAGAGTGATTTTTTTAAGCCAAAGGAAAACTTATCGTGTTGAGCACCACTCATTTCTTCATGAGGAACATCATTATTAGCAAAACTCCCCGTTGAATCTAAAAGACTATTGACCTTATATTTTTCTGGATTCATACCTACAGGAGAATGTGCTGTCATTGCAAATTGATGCCAAAAACCAGATTGCATAATCCCAGCTTCAAATAACTGACGCACCATTTCCAAACTATCGATAGTTTCTTGTGCTGTTTGCGTAGGAAATCCATACATCAAATAAGCGTGTACCAGAATACCTGCCTCAGTAAAATTGCGATTCACACGAGCAACCTGGGCAACGGTAACACCTTTATCTATTAATTTCAATAAACGATCCGATGCCACTTCCAATCCTCCTGAAACCGCTATACAACCCGATGCCTTTAACAACAAACACAAATCTCGGGTAAAACTCTTCTCAAATCGGATATTAGTCCACCAAGTTACCGTAAGTTTTCTTCTTAATATTTCTAGAGCCACTTCTCGCATTAACGCGGGAGGAGCTGCTTCATCAACAAAGTGAAACCCCGTATCTCCAGTTTGTTCAATCAAATTTTCCATTCGATCCACAATTTGCTTTGCCGCTACAGGTTCGTATATTTTTATATAGTCTAAAGAAATATCACAAAAAGTACATTTACCCCAATAGCATCCGTGAGCCATTGTTAACTTATTCCATCGTCCATCGCTCCACATACGATGCATGGGATTTACGATTTCGATTACTGAAATATATTTTTTCAATAAAAGCCCACTATAATCAGGTGTCCCAACTTCAGATTGTTTATAGTCTCTTTTTAATGGATTATTAATATACACTACAGCATTCTCTTGCTTTATTAAAGTACGCTTAAGCGCTGTCACTTCTACTTTTCCTTGAACGTATTCAATTAAAGCTTCTAATGGCGCCTCCCCATCATCTAACGTTATGAAATCGAAAAACTCAAAAACTCTCGTATCCGATAAAGATCTCAATTCAGTATTTGGAAAACCTCCTCCCATTGTAATCTTTATATTTGGATAATTTATTTTTATCCATTGGGCGCATCTGAAAGAACTATATAAGTTCCCTGGAAAAGGAACTGAAAAACCTACGATCTCAGGACTAGACTCTTCAATAATTCTTTTTAAAATCCGCAATGTAATCTCATCAATATAAGTGGGGCCCTCTTGTAAGGATTCGTAAAGCTCATCAAAAGAATGAGCCGAACGCCCCAAACGCTCTGCATAACGGCTAAATCCAAAATTCGAATCAATAGTTTCAACAATAAGATCTGATAAATCCTCCAAATACAATGTTGCCAAGTGTTTTGCTTTGTCTTGAATACCCATGGCTCCAAACGCCCAATCTAATTCTTCTAATTGTTCAAAACGCGAAGCTTGCGGCAAGAAATCTTCTTGTACGATCGCATGTGCCAAAGTTGGATTCTCACCTTGCAAAAAAGCAATCACAGGATCTATAGTTGCTTTATATTCTTGTTCTAATGCTAAAATTCGATGTGTATTTGCAGAAACTGTTTCAACTTTTTCATGAATTGTATCAAAAAGCTGCATGAGCCCTCGTTTGCTAAAAAGTTCAAGAATAACCTCAATCCCTAAATCAGATTGAAAACAAGATATGTCTTTGGTATTAAAAAAACCTTTCAAATAAGCCGTTGCAGGATAAGGCGTATTTAGTTGCGTAAATGGTGGGGTGATAAGGGTAATTGTAGTTTTCAAATTCTATAAATAAGTCTGTGCAAATTTACTTTTATTCCCTCAATATCTGTCTTTTTTGAAAATATAGTTTTTTTAAGATTTTTTTATATATAAATTAGCAATTATTTAACCAATCAAACACACTAAAACATGCTAAAAAAAATACTCTCATTGATTGTCGCTTTTACGGTCACCAATGCAATTGCACAACGTATCAATCCTATAGATGTAATAGGCGTGTGTTCAAATCAAAACATTGGAGCAAATACACCATCAAGCACCTCATATACAACCTTACATACTGCGTGTGGACCAAATGATCCACTCACAAGTTCTTTGGCACTTTATTATGTTGAAATTGAATCCGGTACCACGTTCACATTTGAGATAACTCCACAGGCTAATGTAGATTACGACTTTGCGTCTTGGCAAAATCCAGACTTCAACAATTTAGGCCCTTCGGATCGTGGCTCACAAAACGATCCTACTACTCCTCAAATTTATAAGATTGGCCTTTCCTTAGATGAGCCAGAACAAACTTGTGAAATCCCAGGAGCTGCACCACCTACACAAACCGGACAAATACCAGGAATGGTGCGTTATTACGACGTACAGCCAGGCGATGGAATTCTAATTGCTATAAATCGTTGGGCACAAACAGATGCAGGATTTCAACTCTCTTTTGGAGGTAACGCAACATTGAATTGTGATTTAGCAGGTAGAGTTTATGAAAAATGCGACGAAGATCACGACTTACAAGAAAGTTTTGATTTAAACGCAATAAAACAAGACATCAATAACGCAATGAATACCTTTACAATTGATTTCTTTGAAAAGGCTATAGATGCGCAAAATCAAACAGCCACAAACACCCTAAGTAGTCCGTATAACGTTTCATTAGCAGATAGTCCTAAAAAAATATATGCACGTTTTAAAAGAGCAAATGGTGTATATGCTAAAATGATAGAGATTGATTTGATTGTATACGAAACTCCTAAACAACCCAAAAAACCTATTATTTATGAACTTTGTGATTTGGATCAGAATGGGAAAGAAGTTTTCGATTTAACGCTTTTTGAAACCTCACTACAAGAACAACATTTAGGAACAACTTCTTTTCATTATTATGAAACATTAGAGCAAGCTCAAGATTCTACAGCTACACCTATTGCGACACCTAAAAACTATAATTCAACTGAAAAAACAGTTTATTTAAAAATGGCAATTTTAGAGAAGTGCCCTATATATGTTCCCATTAAATTAGCTCCAATCCCATTTGAAATAAAACCAACAACAATCACCTACTCTATATTCTGTGGTAATCCAGAAACAGATGGCTTGAGTTTTGATCTAAGAGCTTTAAACAATACAATTCTTGAAAATAAAGAAGCAACAAGTTACACTATAACTTACCATCATAGTCTGAACGAAGCACAAGACAAACAAAACAAAATTAATAACCCCAATTCTTTATTGGTTCCATACAATGAATCGAAAACAGTATTTGTAAGAATCGAAAATGAAAGAACTTGTTACATTGTTTCAGAAATACAATTAAAATCTGAAAAGCGATTTTCAATTGAAGATCAATACAATGAATTGTGCGATCCATTTATTTTACCAGAACTTCCTAATGGGTATGCTTATTATACAGGGCCAAACGGATCAGGGGAGCGTATAAGCATTAACGGATTCGACAGATTAATTTATGGCGGTAGAACAATTTTCATCTACGGAAATCACCTTCTCATTGACCCACAATCCCCTGAATACAATAGTTGCTCTTATGAAACGGAATTTTCAGTTTATAATTTAGATTGTACAGTTCCGAAAGGGATCTCTCCAAACGGCGATACATTAAATGACTTTTGGGATTTAACCGCTTTTGGAGTGTTTAAACTGAAAATTTACAATAGATACGGAAAAGAAGTCTTTACATTCGATCAAAATTACACAAGCGAATGGGAAGGACAATCAAACTCTGGAAGCAAATTACCAGATGGTACATATTGGTATATTTTTCATTCACTAAATGGAACCAAAACAGGCTGGGTTCAAATAAATCGCTAAAAAAACTAAATAAAGCTACTTCAAAACCAATAAATAATTGAAGTAGCTTTTTTTATTAAACTACTTCCCTAACCTATTGTTAATGCCATTCGTATCATTTATTTTTTATTTAAATTAGCAAAAAATTAAATTATGCCTTCAGACTGTATTACTTTTCAAAACTCAGGTTACTTTTCTAAATTGATGGTTGATTATTTAAATCAAGAGCCTAAACTTAAACCTCTTTATAACCGTTTCCCTAGTCTAGAGAATTTTAATCAGCAGCTAGATGAAAAGTCTAAAAATTACACAGCAACTCAAAGAAATGTGCTAGTACAGGCTTTACTAAAACAGTACAGCGATAGTACTACTTCTGAAAAAACAAAAAAAAACTTAGAGTTACTCGCCGAAGGCACTACTTTTACAATTACAACAGGTCATCAATTGAACCTTTTTACAGGTCCTTTATACTTTCTATACAAAATTATCTCTACGATAAATTTAACCGAACAACTCAAGAAAGAATACCCTCATTTCAATTTCGTGCCCATTTATTGGATGGCAACTGAAGATCACGACTTTGAAGAGATTAATCATTTTATTTTTGAAGAAAAAGTTATCCATTGGAACAAAGAAGCTTCTGGTCCAGTTGGACGTTTAAATACTGAAGATTTAGCAGCAGTTTATGAAGTATTTGCAGCACACTTAGGTCCTGGAAATAATGCAACACAAATAAAGAAGTGGTTTGATGAAGCATACCTACAACATCAAAACCTAACTGAAGCCACACGTTTTCTTGCAAATGCACTATTTGGGAATTACGGTCTAGTGATTATTGATGGTGATGACAAAAAACTAAAAGAGACTTTCCAACCTTATGTTGAAAAAGAACTTTTAAAGCAAGAATCTATCCGTAATGTAGAAGAAAGTTACTCAATCTTGTCTTCTTACTTTATACAAGTAAACCCACGAGAAATTAATTTATTCTACATAAAAGATCAGCTACGCGAACGAATCATATTTGAAAACAACCTTTTCAAAATAAACAACACGTCTTTAGTTTTTACACAACAAGAAATAGTAGATGAATTAAGAAAACATCCTGAACGCTTCAGTCCAAATGTAATCCTACGCCCCCTGTACCAAGAAGTTATTTTACCAAATCTTTGTTACATTGGTGGTGGAGGTGAGTTAGCTTATTGGCTCGAACTCAAAAGAGTATTTGAAAACAACCAGATTACATTCCCGATGCTTTTATTGCGTAATTCTGTTTTATTGGTTACCGAAAAACAAGAAACCAAGATTGATAAACTAGCTCTTAATTGGAGTGATCTGTTTTTAAAAAATGAAGAATTAATTACTCAAAAAACCAAAGAGTTTTCTAAAATTACTTTTGACTTTAATCAACAGAAACAGTTTCTTGAGCAACAATTTCAAGATCTTGAACAGATTGCACTTCAAACCGACAAATCCTTTATGGGAGCTGTGCTTGCACAAAAGCAAAAACAAATTAATGGATTGATTCAGCTAGAGAAAAGATTATTAAAAGCAGAAAAAAAAGCACACAAAGACACTTTGTCGCGTATTTCAAAAATCCAATTTGAATTATTTCCAAAAAACAATCTCCAAGAAAGAGTTATTAACTTTTCTGAATATTACAAAGAGTATGGCGAAGGATTAATTCCACAAATAAAACAAAGACTAAACCCTTTAAAACAAGACTTTGATATCATTGTCTTAAAATAAAGCGTCCTAAAATCAATAGCCGAGGAAAAACCTTACATTTATGGTTGTATTTCATTTAATCTAAAAAACACAATTTTAACAACTTATCTTTTTAGATAATGATCTGTAATCGAAAGGCTTTAGCAAATTGTTAATAAAATAGATTTTCTAAACCCATAAATAATCGTATTTTTACCTCTCAAAATATTCAATACAAAATGGGTAAAATCATTGCAATCGCCAATCAAAAAGGGGGCGTTGGAAAAACTACGACATCAGTAAATCTGGCAGCATCCTTAGGTGCATTAGAAAAAAAGGTTTTATTAATTGATGCCGATCCACAGGCTAATGCAACCTCTGGATTAGGAATTAATGTTGATGAGGTAGAAATTGGAACTTACGAAATTTTAGAACATAGTAATACACCTGATGAAGCGACAGTCGAGTGTACTGCTCCCAATGTAGTTGTAATACCTGCCCATATTGACTTGGTGGCTATTGAAATAGAATTAGTAGATAAAGAAAATAGAGAATATATGCTAAAAAAAGCATTAGCCTCTGTGAAAGACAAATATGATTATATCATCATTGATTGCGCACCTTCATTAGGTCTATTAACTCTTAATGCTTTAACAGCCGCAGATTCAGTCATAATACCAATTCAATGTGAATATTTTGCACTTGAAGGTTTGGGAAAACTTTTAAATACAATTAAAAGTGTTCAAAAAATCCATAACCCAGAATTGGATATTGAAGGTTTACTTTTGACAATGTATGACTCTCGTTTACGTTTGTCGAACCAAGTTGTTGAAGAAGTTCAAAAGCATTTTAACGATATGGTTTTTGAAACTATTATTCAAAGAAACGTCAAATTAAGTGAGGCTCCGAGTTTTGGAGAAAGTATTATAAATTACGATGCAACAAGCAAAGGCGCTTCGAATTATTTAAATTTAGCAGAAGAAATTATACAAAAAAACAAATAATCCACGTTTATAGATATTATGGCGAAAGCAATAAAAAAGCAAGCTTTAGGAAGAGGATTATCAGCTTTACTAAAAGATCCTGAAAACGACATCAAGTCAATTGAAGATAACAATGCAGACAAGGTTGTCGGAAATATTATAGAATTAGATATTGAGGCAATAGAAATAAATCCTTTTCAGCCTCGAACAAATTTCAACGAAGATTCACTAAATGAACTTGCGTCGAGTATCCACGAACTTGGGGTTATTCAACCCATTACGGTTCGTAAAATGGATTTTAACAAATATCAACTAATTTCAGGAGAACGTCGTTTGCGTGCCTCAAAATTAATTGGGTTAGAAACTATTCCGGCATACATCCGTATTGCTAATGATAACGATTCTCTTGTAATGGCTTTGGTCGAAAATATTCAACGCCACGATTTAGATCCAATTGAAATTGCTTTATCGTACCAACGTTTAATCGACGAAATACAACTTACTCAAGAACAGATGAGTGAACGAGTGGGCAAAAAGCGCTCGACTATTGCTAACTATTTACGTTTATTGCGTTTAGATCCAATAATTCAAACTGGTATCCGCGATGGTTTCATCACTATGGGACATGGCCGCGCGATCATCAACATAAACGATTTGGATGCACAAACCGATATATACCATCAAATTATACGCGAAAACCTTTCTGTTCGTGAAACTGAAGCACTTGTAAAACGCTATCAAGATAAATTAAAAGGAATTGAGGAGAAACCTGTAAAAAAAGCAAACTACACAATTCCGGAGTCATATTCACGTTCAGTAGCGAACTTTTTTAGCGCAAAAGCAGATATCAAAGTAGCCTCAAATGGAAAAGGAAAAATTTCTATCCCTTTTTATTCTGAGGAAGACCTAAATCGAATAATAAAACTTCTTGAAGAGTAGTGAAAGCATACTTACCTTTAATATTATTATGGATTTTTAGCAGCATAACTTCAAATCTAAAGGCACAAGAAACTTCTGATGTGCTTAAATTTTCCAATGCTCAAATTTTAGACCAAACCCCAATAGATCCTTTAGCCCCCTCACGTGCTGCATTTTACTCTGCAATCGCACCAGGACTAGGGCAAATTTTCAATAAAAAATATTGGAAACTACCTATTGTTTACGGCGCAATTGGAACACCTCTTTATTTTTATTTTGATAATCACTCTAAATACAAAGATTACCGAAATGAATATAAGAAAAGATTGAAAGGAATAGTAAATACAGATGACCCTATTTTTGGTAAGCTTGATAATGATCGTGTCATTCAAGGACAACGTTTTTATCAAAGAAACAGGGATTTATCATTAGTTATCACAGCAGGTTTTTACATATTAAACATCGTAGATGCAAATATTGATGCACACTTAATGCAATTCAATATCAACGACAAACTTACAGTTCAACCGGCTTTGGAACTAAATCCACAAGATTACAATCAATATCAATATGCGGTTAACTTACAATATCGCTTTTAAAATCATTACAATATGAAAATAGCGCTTTTAGGTTACGGAAAAATGGGCCGCATTATCGAAAGTATCGCTTTAGAAAGAGGACACGAAATTGTTTTAAAAAAAAGCAGTAATACAACGTTTGAAAACTTAGAACAAGCGGATGTTGCTATTGACTTCAGTGTTCCCAATGCTGCTGTTAACAACATTATTACTTGTTTGGAAAACAATATTCCAGTCATTTCAGGCACGACAGGTTGGCTTGAAAAATATGACGAAGTAACTACTTATTGCAAGCAACAACAAGGTGCATTTTTATATGGCTCAAACTTTAGTTTAGGAGTAAATATCTTTTTTGAACTAAACCAACATTTAGCCAAAATAATGTCTCGATTCAAAGAATACCAAGTATGCCTTGAAGAAATTCACCATACCCAAAAACTAGATGCCCCTAGCGGTACAGCTATTACTTTAGCACAAGACATTATTAGCAATTCTCAATATAATTCGTGGTCTTTAGACAAGGCTAACGAAAACGAAATTCAAATTACAGCAGTTAGACAAGAAAGCGTTCCAGGAACACATAGTGTTTTTTACGAATCCCCAATCGACCAAATCGAAATAAAACATACCGCTTATAGTCGTGAGGGATTTGCACTTGGAGCAGTACTTGCTGCAGAATGGATTATTGGAAAAAAAGGAATCTTTTCTATGAAAGATGTTTTAAATTTAAACGATTAAGATTTTGTACCCAAACTAAACATTTTAAAATATGACACTTATTCAATGGTTTGTCTTCTTTTTAGCATTGCAGATTATACATTATGCAGGAACTTGGAAGCTCTATATTAAAGCAGGAAGAAAAGCTTGGGAAGCTGCTATACCTGTTTACAACGCAATAGTACTTATGAAAATCATAAACCGACCAACTTGGTGGGTTATTTTACTTTTTATACCGATAGTAAACCTAATTATGTTTCCCGTTGTTTGGGTTGAAACATTAAGAAGCTTCGGAAAAAACAAAACTATTGATACGTTATTAGCTGTTTTTACTCTAGGTTTTTATATCTATTATGTAAATTATACTCAAAATGTTAACCACATTTCAAATAGAAGTATTCATCCTACAAGTTCGTCTGGAGAAACAGTTAGCTCAATTTTATTTGCGGTTGTAGTAGCTACATTAATCCACACCTACGTTATTCAACCTTTTACGATCCCCTCTTCTTCTTTAGAGAAGACATTATTAGTTGGAGACTTCTTGTTTGTAAGCAAGGTTAACTATGGAGCACGTACACCTATGACACCTTTAGCGCTTCCTATGGTTCACGATACAATTCCATTTGTTGGTACAAAATCTTATATAGCAAACCCCGAAATTCCATACTTTAGATTACCAGGCTTTCAAAAAATAAAACACAACGACATTGTTGTATTTAACTGGCCTGTTGACACTGTTTATAAATTTAGAGATAAATCAGGACGTCGCGCATATAAACCTATTGACAAGAAAACTAATTATGTAAAAAGAACTGTTGGTTTACCTGGTGAAAACCTAGAAATTCGAAATGGCGTTGTATACATAAATGGTAATGAATTACAGCTCAATGATCGCGCACGTTTACAATATGCACATAGAGCAATTACTGATGGCACACCAATAAACCCAAATTTCATTTTCAAAGATTTGGAAGTAACTGATTATGCAGGATACAATAATCCAACAACACTAACATTCCAATCTCTGACATTAGATGGTGCAGAAAAATTAAAACAACTTTCTAACGTATTAAGCGTAGAACGTATTATAGACACTGAACCCGATTTAAGTATTTTTCCACACACAAAGCCTTGGACACAAGACAACCTAGGTCCAATTAAAATACCACACAAAGGAGAAATAATTGACTTGAATAATGAAACACTACCTTTTTACAAACAAGTTATTACAGATTACGAAAACAATACACTTGAAACAAAAGGCGATTTAATTTTCATAAACGGAAAAGAAACAACAACCTATACTATTCAACAAGACTACTACTATATGATGGGAGACAATCGTCATAATTCAGAAGATAGTAGATATTGGGGTTTTGTGCCTGAAAACCATATCGTGGGTAAACCTGTCTTTATATGGATGAGTTTAGACCAAAACATCCCTTGGAGCAAAGCGCTGGACAAAATTCGTTGGGATCGCTTATTTACAACCGTAAACGGAAATGGGCATCAAACATCTTATTTCAAATATTTTGTAATAATTGTACTGGGTTATATCGGATATAACTTTTATAGAAAACGTAAAGCAAAAAAGAATTCTAAATACTAACACATGAATCTTTTAATTCATCCAACTTATTTCCCTTCAATTAGCCATTATGTAGCGATGATTCAAGCGGATCAAATAACTTTTGAAATAGAGGATAACTTTCAAAAACAAACAAATAGAAATAGAATGTACATCTATAGTGCAAATGGAATCCAAATGTTAAACATTCCAGTAAAACACACTAATGAAGCACATCAAAAATATAAAGACGCCCAAATAGAAGATGCTTTTGGATGGCAGAAACAACACTTTAAATCACTTGAAGCCGCGTATAGAACATCACCTTACTTTGAGTATTTTGAAGATGACATTCGTCCAATCTTCGAAGGCAATCCAAAGTACTTGATGGATCTAAATTTTAAAATCCATGAAGTCATCACTGATTGTTTAGGTCTTACATTACCTTATACAAAAACTGACGAGTTTTTTAGAGATCCAACTCCATCGATTACTGATATGAGATCTTTAGTAAATGGAAAAAAGGACAAAAATAATTTCGATTCATACATACAAGTTTTTGGAGAAAAACATGGTTTTTTAAATAATTTAAGCATCTTAGACTTATTATTTAACGAAGGCAGACATGCAATTACCTACCTAAAAGATCAAGCTTTAATCTTAAAGTAAGAAACGAATATTATAATAAAGAAGACTCCCGTTAGATTAAAATTTAACGGGAGTTTTTTTTACAAAAGAGTACAGTAAAAGTATTTATATAAATCATTGAATATCTAGGTAACGCTACGATAGACACCATCATCAACAAAATTCAATCTAATCTCTATAAACAAAAAAACCCTGAAACAAGTTCAGGGTTTTAAATTTATAGATAAATAAGGATTAGTTTCCTCCTTTTTCCATTCTTTCTTTCAATTCAGCAAGAGCATCGATATCTCCTAAAGTAGTTTTTTCTGCTTGAGTTGAAGAAGTATTATTTTCTGCAACTTTTACATTTTTCTCCTCTTCTTGACGGAAGATTGCTGTATGTGAAGCAACTACTCTTTTGAATTCTTTGTTAAATTCAATAACTTTAAATTCAGCAGTTTCTCCTTTTTTCAATTTCTTACCATCCTCTTTTTCTAAGTGACGTGTAGGAATGAAAGCAACGATATCGTCTCCAAACTCAACAGTCGCACCTTTGTCAACTAACTCAGCGATTTCACCTGTATGGATAGTTCCAACAGCGAAAGCATCTTCGTATTTATCCCAAGGATTAGCAGTTGTTTGTTTGTGTCCTAAAGAAAGTTTACGTCCTTCAACGTCTAACTCAAGTACAACAACATCTAATTTATCACCTACATTTACAAACTCTGAAGGGTGTTTGATTTTCTTAGTCCAAGACAAGTCAGAGATGTAAATTAATCCATCAATTCCTTCTTCTAGTTCAACGAAAACACCAAAGTTTGTAAAGTTACGAACGATACCTACATGTTTAGAACCAACAGGGTACTTAGATGTAATATCAGTCCAAGGATCTGGAGTTAATTGTTTGATACCTAAAGACATTTTACGATCTTCTCTATCAAGAGTTAAGATCACTGCCTCTACTTCATCACCAACTTTTACGAAATCTTGTGCAGATCTTAAGTGAGTTGACCAAGACATTTCAGAAACGTGGATCAATCCTTCAACACCTTCAGCTACTTCGATGAAAGCTCCGTAATCAGCTAAAACAACTACTTTACCTTTAACTTTATCACCAACATTTAAGTTAGCATCTAAAGCATCCCATGGGTGAGCGAAAAGTTGTTTTAAACCTAATTGAATTCTTGTTTTCTCGTCATCAAAGTCTAAGATTACAACATTCAATTTTTGATCTAATTCTAATACTTCACTTGGGTGGTTGATTCTTGACCAAGATAAGTCAGTAATATGAATTAATCCGTCAACACCTCCTAAGTCAATGAATACACCGTAAGAAGTAATGTTTTTAACAACACCTTCTAACACTTGACCTTTTTGTAATTGACCGATAATCTCTTTTTTCTGGATTTCGATATCAGCTTCGATAAGAGCTTTGTGAGAAACAACAACGTTTTTGAACTCGTGGTTAATTTTAACTACTTTGAATTCCATTGTTTTGTTCACGTATTGATCGTAATCACGGATTGGTTTAACGTCAATTTGAGAACCTGGTAAGAATGCTTCGATTCCGAATACGTCAACGATCATACCACCTTTAGTTCTACATTTTACGAAACCATTAACGATTTCTCCTGTCTCATGAGCAGCAATAACTCTATCCCAAGCTTTGATAGTACGAGCTTTTCTGTGAGATAAAACTAATTGTCCGTATTTATCTTCTCTAACGTCAATTAATACTTCAACTTTATCACCAACTTTTAAGTTTGGATTGTAACGGAATTCATTTAATGAAATAACACCTTCAGATTTAGCGTTGATATCAACAATCGCATCTCTGTCAGTAATTCTTACAACAACTCCTTCTACTACTTCTTCGTCATCTGTAGAGATAAACGTTTTGTCTACTAAGTTTTCAAACTCTTTTAATTGGTTCTCATCAACAGCATCAATACCGTTTTCGTAGTTATCCCAGTTAAAATCTTTTAAAAATTCTTCTTGTGTTTTAATGTTTTCAGACATATCTGATAAAATTTGTATTCTGTTTTTATTATAAGTCTCTATAAATCAATTATTAAAAACAGAAGGGTTTAAATATTATTTTATAATTGCTATTAGGAAACCATGTTGATCTAAAAGCTGTGCAAAAGTAATATAATTAAATTACCTACCAAAACAATTATTTTATTTTTACAATTCAAACAACTCAATATAAAAGCTTTAAATAAAAAATGCCTTTGGTTTTTCCAAAGGCATTTTTTTTATAAATACTATCAATTACTAATATTCAATTGTTCATTGTCTTTTTTTTGAGAAGCAGATTTCTTTTTAAAACTTTTAAAAATCTTACTGCCTTTGTATAAATCCCAATTCATTAAAGCAACGCTCACTAACACAACTCCTAATCCGCCTACTTGTAAACTTGTAATAATATCATCTGTAAAAAAGTAACTTAATGCTACTGCTACAACTGGATTTACATAAGCATATGTACTAACTTCAGTAACTGGTCTATTTTGAATTAACCAAATATATGAACCAAAAGCTAAAATAGAACCAAATGTGATCAAATATGCTAACGAGAACCAACCACCTGTAGATACATCACCTGGATCAAACGCAGCAAACTCACCATTTAACGTTGCTACAAGAGCAAACAATACACCAGCTGTAATCATTTGCCAAGAAGTCTTAACCATAACGTGTAAATCCTCACCTTGATCATCATTCTTGTCCTTTGAATATTTTGAATACAACGAACCGATAGTCCAAGCAATAGATCCTATGATTAGTAAAACCATACAGAAGATATTCAATAACTTCTGAGACTCATCACTTGCAATAGTAATTTGCTCAGCGAACAACATTATTACGCCTATAAATCCCATTATCAATCCTAATACAATTGGAATACTAGAAAAGTTATTCTTCCACTGAGGTTTATCTAAAATAATAAACCATAAAGCGGCGGCAGCAGCCATAATAGCAGCAATACCACTTGAAACGTGTTGTTCTGCCCAAATCAATGCTCCCATGTCAATAAACAACAATAAGAACCCTGTAATACAAGCCTGTTTAACCACTTTCTTATTAAACAGCTTATACCCACGCATCTTGCAGTAAGTCAATAAAATCATGCTTGCTGCGAAAAAACGTAACGATCCTAAAACGAAAGGTGTGAAATCACTTAATGCTTTGTGAATAAAGAAAAAAGTAGATCCCCAAACAAAATAAACTACAAGATAAGCAAATATCACTGTTCCTTTACTTGTACCATTTGTAGCAACTGCTCCCATAACTAATCTAAAATTTCTGGTATTATTAATTTATTATCTTCTTTAACTGTTTGTAACACAATTATAGTCCTTGTCGATATTATCCCTTGAATCTTAGACAAAGAATTACGCATCAGGTGAACTAAAGCAAGTGAATCTGAAGTACGGACTTTAATCATATAGCCATCATCACCTGCAATATCGTGTACTTCCAAAACTTCTGGTATTTCCGCTAAAAGCTTTCCTGTTTCTTCATCTCCAATTATCTCATCTACTTTTATAAAAATAAACGAAAGCATCTTTTGATTAATAGCTTTGGGATTAACTCTTGCATTAAACTCAAGTAAGACTTCTTTTTGCTCCAATTTTTTAACTCTTTCAAGAATTGCAGAGGGAGCCATTCCAACTTCCTTTGCTAATTCAGAATTATTAATTCTCGCATTATCCTGCATCATACGCAAGATCTTTAAGTCTATTTCATCTAATTTATACTCCATCATCTATATTTTGCGAGTGCAAAGATAACAAAAGAATTATATTCGGTACAACTATTTTAAAAAAGAATTATATACTACAAAACAAACCACAAACCAAATTATATACAGCTACATATATAACCTAAAGTATACCTAAAAAAGAAAGCATTAGCATATACAATAATTTAAACTCCTTCAGTTTAGAGCAAAAAAAATCCCCAACCTCATAGAGATTGGGGATTCAAAAGAAAGGCGGCGTCATACTCTCCCACTGCTTAGCAGTACCATCTGCGCTAGCGGGCTTAACTTCTCTGTTCGAA
>JASLDM010000148.1 GCA_030151565.1 Flavobacterium sp.
TACTTTTTCAGGTTCAAAACCTACAGCTTTCATCGCCCGTCTAATAGGACCGCGACAAGCATAGGTAACCAAAACACCACCAGAGTCTAAGGCGTCGTACACTTTTTGGAAAATAGCTTCTGACCACAATTCCGGTTGAAACGGATAACCAAAAACATCAAAATAAACCAAGTCGAAACGATCGGTTATCACTACATCTTCAAAGGTTGAAGCTACTTTTTTAAGCGTAAAGTGAGTATCCAAAGCCTGTTCTGTTCCCCATTCCAGGGCGTGCATTGCTTTGAACATCGGCTGATGAACTTGCCACTCTTCTTGATTCGCATAGTTCAAACAAGCAATTTCCTCTTCATTTAAGGGAAAACCTTCAATACCACAATACGATATCTGTTTTTGTTGTTCAACTGCGTTTACGTAGCTCAAAAAGGCATTTAGCCCCGTTCCAAACCCCATCTCCAAAATGCGGATGTGTTGTTTATCGATGCGATTAAACCCATTTTGAATGTAAACGTGTAAAGACTCCTGAATAGCTCCGTGAACAGAATGATAGGTTTCGTCCCATTGCTCCATCTTTAAACTCGTAGACCCATCTGAGGTCGTGATAATCGTTCTTTTCAAATCTATTTTATTAGTAATTTCTTAATTCTTGTAAGAGGTCCTGTGCACTTTTTTTGATGACAAGCTATACAAGCAGCAACCGCTTCATTAAAAGCGCCTTTTGGATCGGTTGCGGTATACACCAATTGTTGCTTTTCTAGATAACTTATAGCCTGTGTGTCGAAAAAGGAATCGCGATCGGTTGGGTCTGTCAAGGTTTCCCAAACAATATTTTGTATAGATTCTGGAAAAACACCTAAATCAGTGTTACCGTTTTCTATAGCAGTCTTTAGTCGTACATTTTCTGCATACATCTGCTCCATCAGTAATGACATCGGAGATAATTGTAGCTTTTCAAATACCGTAGGTGGCGTTACTTCTGGTACATCTGCTTTTTTACTTTGCTGGCAAGCACCTAAAAGCACCAACAAAAACAAACCTAATAAACGCTGCATTACTTGGCAATTAGTACCCCGTCAGCAATAAAACCATAGGTTACTTTGGGTGTTGTTATTGCTTCAATTTCTTCTTTGCTTTTACCTGCATCAGCTGCATAATGCTGTTGCTCGTCTACAGACACCACATCTACAAAGGCTTTCCCTTCAACAATGGTTTGATGGGTTGCTGCATTTTTAGGCACAAAAAAACTATAATCTGTAAACTTGACAAAACTACCTTGGTCCTCACCTAGTTCCATACGCATCCAACATCCCTTACGCTGACAAACCTCACCTATAGTAGATTGGAAGGCTACGGAAATGGTGTCGCCTTGTGCTAGATTTTTATAACGGGCCAACATCGCATCAGCCGACAAGATTTCTTGTGCTTTTACCGTATCTCCAAAAACTTCGTAATCGGAAAAAACGCTTGTAGCAGAAACCGGTTGTGTCTCCTTTTTTTGACACGAATTAAATACTAAAAATAGCCCTAAAAGGGAACCAACAATCTTATTCATGTTTCTTTTTATTAATATCCCACAAAGTTACATTAAAAAAAAATATAATAGAATTGTTAATTCCACACAGAATTGACTGATTTAAACATTTTTACAATAAAAAAAATCATTTAATCAATAATAATTCAATATGGGTTAAAAATCTTTAATCAAAACAGCCGCATTGCATATTTTTTTGCTAAATTTGTAAAGTCCTGAATAGCAAGATTGATTGGCTATTGGACAAACAAACGACAACATTTAAAAATATTTATACCAATGAATTCACAAACTGTGCAAGATTTTTTGATTACCAAAACAGAAAATTCTAAACTAGCTTCAATTGATTTTGAAAACGTAAAATTCGGTTCTGTATTCTCTGACCATATGTTGGTTTGCCACTATAAAGATGGCGCTTGGGGACAAGTAGAAATTAAACCTTACGGACCAATGCAATTTGAGCCTTCATCGAATGTATTCCATTACGGTCAGGCTATTTTTGAAGGAATGAAAGCTTATAAAGATAACCAAGATGATGTTTGGTTGTTCCGTCCACGTGAAAACTGGGAGCGTTTCAATAAATCTGCAGAGCGTTTAGCGATGCCACAAATCGATGAGAACCGTTTCATCGGAGGATTAAAAGCGTTATTAAACTTAGATAGAGAATGGGTACAAAAAGGGCAAGGAAATGCATTATACATCCGTCCTTTTATGATTGGTACACATCCTGGAGTTGTAGCTGGTCCTTCTAGTGAATTTATGTTCTGTATTATTTTATCTCCTGCACGTACTTACTACTCAGGAAAAGTAAAAGTTCAAATTGCAGAGCACTATAGCCGTGCTGCTAATGGTGGTGTTGGATACACAAAATGTTCTGGTAACTACGCTGGACAGTTCTACCCTACTAAATTAGCGCAAGAAGCAGGATACCAACAAGTAATCTGGACTGATGATGCTACACACACTAAATTAGAAGAAGCTGGAACAATGAACGTATTCTTTAGAATCAACGATACGATCATTACAGCTCCTACAAGTGAGCGTATCTTAGACGGGGTTACTAGAAAAAGTTTATTAGACATCGCTAGAAAACAAGGAATCAACGTAGAGGTAAAACCAATCGTTGTTAATGATTTACTTGAAGCGATTAAAGCGGGTACTCTTAAAGAAATCTTTGGAGCTGGAACTGCAGTAACTGTAGGTCAAATCGAAGGATTCTCTTACCAAGATACATACCACCAATTACCAGAAATCGCGGATGAAGATTCTTATGCAGTATTGTTGAAAAACCAATTGCAAGGAATCCAAACAAAAGCAATTGAAGATACTTTCAACTGGACTGAAAAAATCTAAGGATTTTCCTTTTTTTATATAAAACGGCAGTAATACTGCCGTTTTTTTATTATATTTTTTTAAATGTATTGTAGTGATGCCTTTTTCTCTTAATTTTGCAAAAAAAGAATTATGTTCACCTCAGGTCAAATATATTTTGCAATTTTCTTCATCGTTGCCTTTGTATCGGTAATGATCTACGTATATAGAAAGGATTTAAAACTACACAAAACCTACTACAAAGGGAGTATTTGGATTCTTATAGCCTTCCTGGCTTTCATTGGCTCTCTATTTATTGTAAAAAACTTACTGAAATAGTACTTATCTTTCTGTAGATCGACTAACTTTTGACTTCTATGAAAATATTAAAATACCTATTTCTCTTACTGATACTAGCTACAATCTCCTCCTTTGTTTTTATTTTGACACAAAGCGGACGCTATGAAGTAAGCAAAACCTTTACGGTTCCTGTAGATTCGGAACGTGCATATGCATATTTGCGCGATACTGATAACTGGAGTGATTGGATCAAAACTCAAAAAAACGATAATCAAAAGATTGAAGTGAGCTTTGACGGCTTGCGTTTTAGAGCCTTGGATTCACAAAAGGAGTTCTTAAACGACAGTTTGGTTCAGACTTTAAAAACCGATGAAAAAACAACCATCATTTGGAAGTTTGTCCCGGAAAAAGACAAGACGACTATTCATTTTTCAATTAAAGGTGTATTGGATTTCAGAACTAAAGTATTTAGCTTTTTAGACGGATCGCCTACGCAAATCATCAACCGTGCTGTAGATACCGACTTGGCTAACTTGGTGCAGTACTTTGTAACGCAATACCAAGACTTTGATTTGGAAACTACAGGTATGGGACAGCAAGAAAAATGCATCTATCTATACGCGAATCAACGCACCACCTTGAATGAGTTGGCTCAGGATTATCGTAAAACCTATGATAAGTTTGAAAAATTCTTAAAAAGCAATCAAATCCAAGCAACGGGTAAACCTTTGCTTATTGTAAGCCAAAAGAATATTAAAGATAGTTTGAGCTATCGTTTTGCACTGCCTATTAAACAAAAGGTTTATTTAAGCAGTAACGACTGGGTAAAACTTGATTCGATATCTGAAGAACTTGTTTTTAAAGCCACGTTAAAAGGAGATTACAAACATTTACCTAAAGCGTTAAATGAAGTTAAGCAAAC
>JASLDM010000021.1 GCA_030151565.1 Flavobacterium sp.
ATATCTTTGTCCACGAATTAATAATTAACTTTTATAATTTAGTAAGATGAAAAAAATTGTATTAAGCGTAGCTTTAGTAGCAATGATGGGTGTTTCTTTCGTATCTTGTAAAGATACAGCAAAAGAGCCTGCAGTAGAAGAAACAGTAGTAACTGAAGAAGTAACTGAAGAAGTTGCTCCAGAAGTAACTGAAGAAGTTGAAGCTACTACAGAAGAAGTTGCTCCAGAAGTTACAGAAGAAGTTAAAGTAGAAGAAGTTAAATAATTCTCGCGCTTTATAGCTTTATAAAAAAATCCTCGCTAGGCGAGGATTTCTTTTTTTTATGAAGTTTGTAACTCTAATAATGTTTCAAGTAAGATTCTATCATTTGACAAACGCGGCACCTTATGTTGCCCACCTAATTTATCCTGATCACGCAGCCAATCATAAAAAAGATTTGGTCTTGCTTGATGAAGCACCAAAGGATTCAATGTCATATTATTTGTGCGCTTAGCTTCATAATCAGAATTTAGTTTCTGCAGATTCTGATCCAGAACCTCACCAAATATTTTCAAATCTTTAGGTTCTTTTGTGAACTCAATTAACCACTCGTGGGCACCTTTTTCTTTACCTTCCATAAAAATTGGAGCAACTGTATATTCCGCAACAGCAGTATCCAGCTCTTTGCAAGTCATAGAAATAGCACGGTCTGTATTTTCAATCATCAACTCTTCACCAAAAACATTTATATGATGTTTGGTTCGCCCCGTTATCTTAATACGGTATGGCAACAAAGACGTAAACCTAACAGTATCTCCAATTATATAGCGCAACAACCCTGCATTAGTAGTAATTACCAATGCATAATTTTTATTCAACTGAACTTCTGATAAGGGAATAACCCTTTGATTTAAGGTTCCAAACGTATCCATTGGGATGAATTCATAAAAAATCCCATAATCCAACATTAATAACAATTCGTTGGAATCATTTTGATCTTGGATTGCAAAAAAACCTTCAGAAGCATTATAGGTCTCATAATACTTAAAAGAATCACTCGGCAATAAATTGCGATATTGATCTCGATACGGCTCAAAACTCACTCCACCGTGGAAATAAACTTCCGCATTTGGCCAAAGTTCTAAAAGATTCTCTCTACCTGTCTCTTGAATAATTCGGTTAAACAAAACCAACATCCAAGAAGGAACTCCGGCAAAACTCGTCACATTCTCATTTTGAGTCTCTTTTACGATCGCTTTCATCTTGCTCTCCCATTCACTCATCAAGGAAGTTTTATTGCTTGGAGTGCTGCTGTATTCGGCCCAAAAAGGCATGTTGTCAATCAAGATTGCAGACAAGTCACCAAAAAAAGTATTATTATCTTCATACAACTGCTTACTTCCTCCTAAGCGCAAGCTTTTACCCGTAAATAATTGAGAATTCTCATTGTTATTTAAATACAAACACAATAAATCTTTTGCAGCCTTATAATGACAGTTTTCTAAAGCATCAGAACTAACAGGGATAAACTTACTTTTAGCATTTGTAGTACCACTCGATTTGGCAAACCACTTAATTGGTTCATGCCACAAAATATTGTTTTCCCCTCTTCGCGTTTGCTCGATAAAAGGTTCAAACTCTTCATAAACAAACAAAGGCACTCTCGATGCAAATGTTTCGTAGTTTTTTATACTAGCAAAACCATATTTTTTACCTAATAAAGTTTGCTCATTGTCCCTTATTAAGTTTAAGAGTAATTCATTTTGAACTTCATTCGGAAATTTTCGAAACAAATCAATCTGATGAATTCGTTTCTTTAAGATCCAAGAAGCGATCGAATTAATAATCGTAAATGCCATATTTTAATAATTTGATATATGGTTTACATTTTCTTTGTGATGATGGAATTCTTCTACAAGAAAATGTTTTTGTATTTTTACCACATTCCCAAAAATAACAATTTTCTTTATGCAATACGAAGGAGTTTTAAATAAAATGCACACGGAATGGAATCAACCCATTTCGTATTATCTTGTTTTCAAAAAAAACTTATTAAACATCAATCAGCTACTCAATCGCGATATTCAAATTCAATTTAAAGGATATGAATGTTTAAATTGTGGACAAGCAAAAAAAATATTTAGACAAGGTTTTTGTTATGATTGCTTTATGGAAAGTCCTGCCGTTGGCGATTGGATTATGCGTCCAGAGTTAAGTAAAGCACATTTAGGCATTGAAGATCGCGACCTAACCTATGAAAGTCGCGTACAACTTCAACCTCATATTGTTTACCTTGCAGTAGCAAGTGATGTTAAAGTTGGGGTAACAAGAAAAACGCAAGTACCGACACGCTGGATTGACCAAGGAGCCTCTCAAGCTATTGAAATTGTAGAAGTCCCCAATCGCTACCTTGCAGGTATTACAGAAGTAGCACTTAAAAATGCATTCACCGACAAAACGAATTGGCGCAAGATGCTTCAGAATGAAGTATTAGATACCGATCTACAACAAATAAGAGCCACCCTAAAATCTCAATTACCAGAAGAAGTTCAACCATATTTCGATACTACGACCTCTGATATTACAAACTTAGCGTACCCGGTATTGCAATATCCCGAGAAAGTAAAGAGCTTGAATTTGGAAAAAACACCTCTTTATGAAGGAAAATTAAAAGGCGTCAAAGGACAATACCTCCTTTTTGAAGATGGCACGGTCTTTAATGTTAGAACTTACGAAGGTTACGTAGTTTCAATCAACGTTTAAAACACTCTAGGTCTCAAAAGAAAATTACTTTTTGAGACCTTTTTTTTTGCATCATCTTATGTTATTAGTCTGTGTATAATAAATATAATTATTACCCAACAAATAATGGCACTTACACTGAATAATCTATTTTTAATAGACCTCTTATTCAGTTGCTTTGAAAATTCTGAACAAAAAAGCACCTTAGTAATCGCTAAAACTTGTACTCTATTAAAATAAAGAATTAAAGCAATCAATATTTGATAATAGATAGCTGCAATTAATGCTCCTTTAAGTACGTCATAGAAAATATCTTGTAGAATTACATTTATCAAAATCACGGTTAAGAACAAGCAGGCAAAAACACGCGTACGCTTAAAAAACAACAAGACTGCTCCGAGTATTTCTAAAAAACCCAATATTAAAACAAAGGGTTTTGAATATCCATAAAAAGCCCACATCAACTCTTGTCCCGTTAATTCCGAAACCTTTTTGGGCACACTTAATCCATCGTTAAACTGCACCCACTTTCCAAAACCATACGCAAACATAGAAAACGCGACCACAACAACACAAGCTATCTCAAAATGCTCTTGAAGCCTACGTTTGTTTACCTTAAAAACACTCATAAGCTTCTTTATTTAAATGAATTAAAATTTGTTTAAAAGCAATTGCCGCCTTTTTTTCATAGGTATCTTTTAATTTTATGATTACGGCCTGTCGCTTCATATTGATACCTAAAATAGGAAGTGCCTTCAATCCACTTGTCCCGTGTAACGTTGCCCGAGTTAATAAGGTTTGGAATAAACCTGTGCGCACCAACTCCAATAAGGATGCGGTATCGTTAATGGCAACGCGAATATCAGGCACAATACCTTCTTGTAAGAACACTTGATCTAAAAACTTACGTGTACTAAATCCTTTTGTAGGTAATGCTAATTGGAGCGATTCAATATCTTTTAGCTCTATATTATCAAGATTAGCTAAGCTAGAAGACGCACTTACAATAAGTGCCATGTCTGATTGAAAAATTGGCTGATATTCCAAAAGAAGCTCTTCACCTTCTTCATAAAAAGTTAAAGCAAAGTCAATCCGCTGATCTAACAGTTCCTGAATTAGTTCTTCTGTTGTTCCAAATGTTATTTCTATTGTTATTAAAGGGAAACGAACTGTAAATTCCTGAAAAGCAGTTAACAATATGGATTTCAACCCCCACGTTAATCCTATTTTAAGAGTCCCTGTTCTTAATTGTTCCAAATCCTGCATCAATACTTTCCCATCACGAGCAGCCAACAAGCTACGCTCAGCATAAACAGCAAATAAAGTCCCTGCCTCTGTTAGAGTAACTCGCTTACCTACTCGGTTGAATAAAGGCACTCCAAGTTCATCTTCAAGTTGCTTTATTTGTTGAGATAACGTACTCTGACTAATATATAGTTTCTTGGCTGCTTCTGTAAAGTTCAAAAACGCTTTTGCTTTTAAGAAATAATTCAGTTGTCGTAACTCCATTTTGATCGGTTATATCGATTGATGTGATAGAAAAATAAGGTTTTACTAATTTATTGTATAGTTCTACATTTACCTAATCAAAAAAAAGAAAAAATGCTCACCTCGCGAGAATTCGAAAAAGCCATCAAGGGCAGTCCAAGGTACAAGCAAATTAAATGGGGAATATTTTTCGTAGGTGTTTCTGTTTTTGCACAACTATACAATTTCCAACCTTTATTACCACAAATAAGCAGTTACTTTCAAATTACCCCTTCACATAGTAGCCTTAGCGTTTCATTTTCAACTGCAGGAATGGCACTAGGTCTCTTAGTTTTTGCTTTTATTGCTGATCAATTTGAACGAAAAAAAATAATTCTTTTTGCTTTATTTAGTTCTACTATTTTAACCTTGCTTTCAGTTTGCATTACACAATTTGAATTTCTGTTGCTTATCAATTTCATAAAAGGAGCCTGTATCTCAGGAGTATCCGCTGTTACACTAGCCTATTTAGCTGAAGAAATTGATCCAAGCAATATTGGTGGAGCTATCAGCTTCTACCTTGCTGGAAATACTTTTGGGGGTATGGCTGGACGTATTGTTTCTGCCTTATTAGGCGATTGGTTTGGCTGGAGAATTGCAGTCCTTACCATTGGTTTACTCAGCCTAATCATTGCTTTATATATAAAGAAAAACTTTCCCTCTTCTAATTTCTTTTCTCCATATAAACGAAATTTTAAAGAGCAATATACGCAAATGAAGCTTTTGTTTGTAAATCTAAAAATAACAGCACTTTATATTGTTGCCGTATGCTTAATGGGAAGCTTTGTAAGTGTATACAATTACCTCGGTTTTAAACTAGAAGCACCACCATACAACTTACCGCATTCATTAATTGCTTTTATATTTTTAATGTATGCTTTTGGCATCGTAGGCAACCTTTTAGGAGGCTCTTTATCTGACAAATACGCTCCTAAAAAAATATTAATCACAGCCTTAATAGTTGTTCTCATAGGGTTGAGCTTTCTTTTTTCTTCCTCTTTACCAATTCTAATTTCCGGGCTGATGTTATTTACAATTGCTTTTTTTTGTGCACATACCTTAGCAGGAAGATTAGTTACGGAATTAGCTCAAGAAAACAGAACTTCCGCAACGGCTATGTATTGGTTTTTTTATTACATGGGATCAAGCATTGTAGGTAGCACTACAGGCTTTTTTATCAACAATAATAATTGGAACGGCTTTTTTACAACATTAATACTCTTGGTTCTACTATCCTTAATTGTTGTGTATTGGACCACTAGACCTAAAAAAACATAAAAAAAAGACCGATTCTCAAACTGAAAATCGGTCGTTTTTTTTCAAATAATTTGTATAATTATTCTTTTTTCTTTTTCCCGAAAAGATCTTTTAATCCCTGTCCAACTTTATTAATTACTTCTTCTTTTACATCTTCTTTAGTACCCTTATCCCCTTCATTTGTTCCATCTCCATTTTTATTTTTGTTTCCTCCCAATAAGTTCTGAAGCGCATCGGTCCCTTGATTTATCAACTTGTTTTTCTGTTCTTCTACAATTTGATTCGTCAGATTTGTAACAACGGACTTCATGTCTGTTGTTACTTTAGGCTTATCAAAACTACCTGTCAATCCTACTTTTACAGGAATTGCTTTAAGTTTATTTACTTCATTCGGACTTAATTTAGACAAAACTCCAGCTACTTCATTCCCTAAATATTTAGGCGGTACTTGAATATTAAGATTGTAATTCATGGATTTATCAAATCCGTGTTCACCACCAACCTCAACAAGAATATCTTGATATTTTATGTCGAACGGTTTTACTTGCACACGCCCTTCTTTAAACACAAGATGTGCTTTAATATTATCTAAACTTAATTTTTTCAAATCAATAAAATTAATCTGTTGCGTTAAAGCACTCATCAATTTTGAGTTTTCAGGAGATAATTGTGTAGACAATAATTGCCCTAATAAATCACCCGATAGCGAACTCATAACAGGGCTTAAATCTGTTCCATCCAATTTACCATTTAGCTTTACAGTAGAATTAATTTTACCATTAACAATTCCAGCAATTGGCGCTACAGCCTTTAAGAAGCCTAATCCCGTGAATGACTTAGCAATATCTAGATTATTCAAACCTAAAGTCATATCGAAATCTGGAACTGCATTTTTAGTAGAGACACTTCCATCAAAAGCCAATTTACCATCAAACACATCCGTTTTCATATTTTGTAGATAAGCCTTCTCATCGCGAACCACTAAACTTCCAATCACGTTATATAACTTAAGATCATCATAAAGTACTTGTTTCGCATTTGCATGAATTGTACAGTCTAAAAACGAAGGTATCTTCAAAGGTTCTGAAGTAGCAACTGTTTGACTTGACGAAGTCTCTTTTCCTTGCGGTGCACTTTCAGTTGCTTTTAAAACATCTGAAACCACAAAATTATTTGAACTTAAATTAAAGTTTCCTTTTAACTTTTGCTTTCCGAAAACAAATCCGTAAAAGTTATCTAAAGTTCCTGTAGCTTTCACATCCGTCGTTCCTGTTTTTAAATCGAATGCATTCAAACGCACTTGATTTGGATTAAAAACAAGTGCCGCTTCTTGAATTTCTAATGGCTTAGCCATTCCTTCAGCCTCATAATGAAATCCTTTTAACGACAAACTTCCAGAGTTACGTATGTTTTGATAAGCACTTTTTTCAACAGACTGCATATCAAAAAGAGTAGTTACATCTGCCTTTAAAATTCCTGTCAATGGCTTCTCTAATTTAACCGGATAAGCCTTAGTTACATTTGCTAAGTTTATAACTCCATTCAATTGAGCTGATACCAACGGATTTTCAGTTATATTTTTTATTGTTGCGCTTGCATTAAAAACATCCTGATCAATTTTAAATGCCAACTTATGAAGCAAAACATACGTGTCATTAATAAGTCCTGTCTCGTTTTTAACTTCTGCATTTAAAACTATTTGGTCTACAGATTTTGGTAAATCTGGATATTTAAAAGACGCCTTATCTGATGCCAATGTTATTGCTAAAGTAGGAATAGTCGTTTCGGTTAGATTTCCTTTTACTTTTCCTGAAACACGGAATTCTCCCGTTGTTTCGACCTTATTGATGTCTCCAGAGTAAGCTTCAGGAACCAATCCTAAAAAGTTTTTAAACGATGAATTTGGTGTTTCAAAAGTTAAATCATACGCTTGACCTGCTTCTAATAATTGAATAGCTCCATCAAATCGCAAAGGAAGCTGATTTATTAAAGCCTCATTTTCCTTAAATGTGTATTTATTTTCATTCAAGTCAATGCCAATTACTGCTTTTAAAGCTAAACTAACTTGATTAATAAGTGTAGTACCATCTTTCACAAATGAAACTTTAGCTTTAGAATTCGTATCTAAATCTAATATATTTTCGGCTAAATTCCCTTTACCAGAATGATCTAGTCCTTCTACTTTAAAAAACATCTTAGCAGTCAAATCGGAATAAACCACATCAAACTGCTCTAACGTATAATACTTTAACGACAATGCAAATGGGGAAGAATCTTTTGAATCATCTTTATCGTCTTCATCTACAATGGCAATATCATAATTTGCTATACCATCTTCATTTACAATAACTGAAGCTTTAGCATTACGTACACCAATACCGTCAATTTGCATCGGTTTATCTTTCCCATTAAAAAGCTCCATTACCGACATCCTCAATCCAATGTCTTCAGCAGCAAATAGAGTGTCTCCTTCAAAAGGCGCCTGATTTACAATACTTAAATTTTTGATTACAACGGTTGCTTTAGGAAAACTCTTAAATAAACTCAAATCAACAGATTCAAAAGACACAGTTGCTTTCAAATTTTTATTGATGGTTTCTACAACCATCTCTTCAACTTTCCCTTTAAAAATAAAAGGTGCTGAAAACAGTACAACCAACATAACGAGCAGAATCCCTCCAACCCATTTCAAAACTTTCTTATTCATTTTTTTCAATTTTTTACAAAGTAAAAAAAAACGAGCCAACTTCCCTAAACAAGTTGACTCATTAATCTAATAGTTTTTGGTTTAACGTTATTTTATGGTAATTTCAAAAGGCATCAATGCCTGTGTTCCTTCTGCTTTATTAAAATAATTTAAGCGCTCAATCAAATCGTAGTTTGCAGTACCTATTTTCTCTTTCAACAACTCTTCTTGAGTTTTTAAGATAGATACTCCTAACAAATTTCGCAGCATATCCTCAAACTTAACTTCGTATTCTGGATAGTTTACAATTTTATAATTACTTATTTCCACTTTCTTAGCTGCGTAAGCAATCGCTTTATCTAAACCTCCAAACTCATCAATTAATCCATTTTTCAAAGCATCTGTACCAGTCCAAACGCGCCCTTGTGCCAAGTCATTTACTTGTTCAAAAGTCATTTTTCTACCTTCCGCTACTCTATTTACAAAAACCTCATAAATCTCTTCCACACCTTCTGTTATAAAGGCACGATCTTTCGACTCCAAAGCTCTAAAAGGACTGTATCCACTCGCATTATCGTGTGTTTGTACTTTCTCTGCATTTACGCCAAATTTATCTGCCACTTGTTTAAAATTAGGCAACATTCCAAAAACACCGATCGATCCAGTAATCGTACTAGGATCTGCAAAAATTCGATCAGAATTACAAGCGATATAATATCCTCCTGAAGCCGCTACATCACCCATCGAAACAATCACTGGCTTTACTTTTTTAGTCAATTCAATTTCTCTCCAAATCAAATCTGAAGTCAAAGCACTTCCTCCAGGGCTATTCACACGCAAAACAATTGCCTTTACTTTATCATTATTTCGTGCTTTTCTCAACGCTCTATTGACCGATCCTTCTCCAATATGACTCACACTACCTTCTCCACTCAAAATTTGACCTTGTGCATAAATAACAGCAACCTCATCCTTTGCACTACTTGCTTTTAATTTAGAAGCCGTTTCTTTTGCGTATTCAACAATATCAATTGTATTGTAGTCTTTTTCTTTTGCAACGCCAAGCGCTTTGCGAATCCCATCGTGATAAACATCTTCATACACAACTTTATCTACCAGTCCTACTGCTAAAGCTTTATTTGGTGTACGAGCTGCAAGACGATTTGCAATTCCATCCAAGGAATCTACAGTCATTTTACGACTCTTAGCAATATCTTCTGCTATGGTATTCCAAATCGAACGCAATAAAACAGTAGTTTGCTCACGATTTGCTTCACTCATATGTTGCTCTAAATAAGGTTCAACAGCACTTTTATATTTTCCGTGACGAATCACTTCCATTTTCACCCCTGTTTTGTCTTGCAAATCTTTTAAGTATAAAATTTCCGTAGCCAATCCTTTAAAATCCAAACCTCCTACTGGATTTAAATATACCGTATCTGCCACCGAATTCATATAATATTCTCCTTGGCTGTACACATTTGCATAAGCAACTACAAACTTACCAGAAGCTTTAAAGGACTCCAATTGTTCACGAATAGCGCGTCGTTGTGCCATTCCTAATATTGATTGGTTATTTAAGATAGAAATCCCTTTAATCTTATCATCTGTTTTAGCTGCTTCGATAGCATTTAAGATATCGGTAACTCCATCAGCGTTTGATTCGCTGTAATTAAAATCTTTAAAATTGAACTTCCCTGCATAATCATACTTGACCTTAGACAAATCCAAATTGATTACAGAGTTCTCTTTAACTGTTACTTTTTCACTATTCCCCCCAAATAATGCCCCTAGTAAGATTATTCCAAAGAATAAAATTCCACAAAACAAAAACAGCCCCACAAGGGTTGCTAATACATTTCTTAAAAACTTCATTGTTACATTTTTCTTTATCAGTCGTTCAAAAGTCTTTTTCGTTACACATTTTATTATTTTTTTGTGAATAACAACTAGCTAGTCTGTGCCAACTATTCCAAATAGTTTTAGTTAATTTGCCAAATGTTTATGCAAAATCAAATCGTACTTTCCTTAGGTAGCAATCAAGGCAACCGCTTAGAGCATTTAGAAAAAGCTATTGCAGAACTCCACAAAACTGTAGGTACTGTAGTTCAAATTTCTCCTATTTACGAAACTCCTGCTTGGGGTTTTGAAAGCGAGTCTTTTTATAACTGTGCTTTATTAATGCATTCCTCTTTTGAAGCCAAGATGATTTTAGACAAAATCCTAGCCATCGAAATTCAATTAGGACGAGTGCGTTTAGATCAAAAAGGATATAGTGCACGTAAAATAGACATTGATATCATTGCATATAATCAAGAAGTATATCAATTAGAAGATTTAACAATTCCACACCCTCTATTACAAGAACGTCGTTTTGTATTACAACCTGCTGCTGATTTACATTTAGATTGGTCTCATCCATTGTTTAAAAAATCTTTTAAAAATCTTTTATCCGAGTGCCAAGATACTACCAATTGTTCCAAGGTAGGAACCATTTTATCTCCTATACATCATTACGATTTCCATAAAGTTAATTTTGTAGCCATCGAAGGAAATATAGGCGCAGGAAAAACAACTCTTGTTCATAAAATATCAGAAGATTTCAATGCAAAAATGGTTCTTGAAGGTTTTGCTGACAATCCTTTTCTTCCTAAATTTTATAAAGATGCGGCTCGTTATGCTTTTCCATTAGAAATGTCTTTCTTAGCAGATCGCTATTCTCAATTATCAGATGATTTGGGACAATTTGATTTATTTAAAGAATTTATTATTGCGGATTATTATATATTCAAATCACTAATATTTGCACAAATCACCTTAGAAGAAGATGAGTTTCGCTTATACAAGCAGGTGTTTGAAATTATGTATAAAGAAACTCCTAAACCCGATTTATATGTTTATTTATATCAAAACACGGATCGTTTATTGGAGAATATTAAAAAAAGAGGGCGTTCTTATGAAAGTGAAATTCCTGCCACATATTTAGAACAAGTAAATCAAGGCTACTTTAATTACATCAAAACCTTGCCCACAGACAAGGTATTGATGATTGATATTTCTGAGATGGACTTTGTTGCCCGTCAAGAAGATTACATTTCTATTCTAGAAGCTATACAAAACAAACTAGCTTCTTAAGCGTTGCATTTGTTGGAACAAATCCCAAACAACAATTCCAGCACTTACTGAAATATTTAAAGAATGTTTTGTTCCTAATTGTGGAATTTCTATTACACCATCGCACAGATCAACTGCTTTTTGCGCAACGCCTTTTACTTCATTTCCAAAAACCAACGCATAACGTATACCTTCACTTATTGTAAATGAATCTAGCATCACACTATGCTCAACTTGTTCTATTGCTTGAACAGAAACTCCTTCTTGCTTCAGTTCATCAATAACTTCAAGTACATTTTCACGATATTCCCAAGTCACTGTTTCTGTAGCTCCCAAAGCTGTTTTATGGATTTCTTTATGGGGAGGTGTTGCCGTAATGCCACAGAGATAAATCTTCTCTATTAAAAAAGCATCACATGTTCTAAATACAGATCCAATATTGTGTAAACTACGAATATCGTCTAAAATAACAATGATAGGAGTCTTATCAGACTCTTTGAATTCTGAGACATTCTTACGTTCCAATTCACTGTTTGTTAATTTTCGCATGAATTTATTTTTTTGCAAAAATAGGTATTTTTTTTAGATAGACTCGTCCATAACATTTCGAGCTCCCACAATAATCTACACATCTTTTTTACTACCTTTAAAAAAACACATTACCATATACCGATGAGAATTACAAAACAATCCTCCATATTACTATCGACAACCGCAATAATGCAATTTCTTTTTTTAGCGATCTTACTCGCAGGAACTTACGGATCGCTACAATCAAATACTTTTTTGAATGCAGCCTTCGAATTGATTTGGATTCCAACTTTACTCTTCCTATTTGCCACTCCAATTTTACTCGGCTTGCTTATCTACAAGCAAAAATTCAAAAACAAAAACATTCCTACACTCTTAATAGCAACGAGTCTTATATGTATCATTCTCCTTTTTACACTTAATTAATCATTCTCGTTTTCATTTGACTACGCCTTAAACGAACTCATCTCTATAGAATACAAGTAAAAAATCTTAGTGCTTTATACATACTCAATTTAGAAAAATGAGTTAGTCAAAGTTGATCATTTTTAGCATTTCCTTACAAGTTTGAAATTAGCAAACTCAAAAAAACTATGATATTTTTGCACGCTAATCAAATTTAAAATGATAAACACCCTCATTAAAAGAGTGATCACTTCCCCATTAATCATTTATATGATTCGTTGTATACTTGGCTTTATCATCGGGTATCAACTCTATATTCGTTTTCCTGAATATGAATTAATGTGGACCTTAATTAGTATAATACTTGTAATATCTCCAGAGGGAAAAGACTCCAGAAGACTTTCTATTGAACGTTTTAAATCTAACCTTGTCGGCTCCGTTGTAGGACTTATCTGTTTATTGATCCATGAACCTGGTTTTTACATAACAATCATTGGAATAATACTGACTATTAGTATTTGCTATATTTTCAAAATTATGAACATGGCACGTGTAGCTTTAGTCGCACTATTAATTGTATTAGTTCAACCACATTTTACACAAGCCGAAATAGGTCCTTTTCTTCGTGTAGCTTCTGTGACCCTAGGTTGCATTATCGGCTTAACAATTACCGTTTTAACTTCAATGCTTATCCGAAGTTTAAAAAAACATTATAAGATCCCTTTGAATTAAAAAATATTATTCTGAAAAATGAATATTATTATCCTCTAATATTTTAATAAACACGCTTTTATCCCCCATTTTATCCATTTCAACATAAGTGTGTTGAATCCATTTTTCAGCATCAACACTATACGGTGAGTCTTGCTCAATATACAAATTATAAGCTTTGCACATTGCATCTAAGCCTTTTTCAAATTCTTCTAAATTCAAAATATAAACCATCCCCAATCCATAAAAAGCTTCAGGATTATGAGGCGCCTGAACAGCAAATCGACTAAAAGCTTCTAGGGCTTTTTTATAGTCTTCTTTATATTGATAAGTAACTCCTAAGTTTTGTAAAGGCATCATTCCAGAGGGGTCAATCTCTAACGATTTTTCATAAGCTAGAATAGCTTGATCAAAATCCCCCAATTTTCTAGACACAATTCCGATTTTATCCCATGCAAAAGCAAATTCTTTATCTATTTCAACAGCTTTTTTAAACAGTGTTAGAGCCTCTTTTAAATTATCTGTTTTTAAAAGCTCTAGTCCCTGATTATAATAATCAAGTGCTTGATCATTTTTAGAGAAGGATGCTTCACTACGTTTATCACTAATACTAATTTTATCCTTTAATACAGGGCATCTTTCCATTAAATAACGCTGCATTACTTGATACTCTCTTCGATAATTCTCTGAATCTGAATCATTATTAATTTCAAGGGTTACTTCATTTCCTTCTCCTGATAAAGCAGCTAAATCAAGACTTCCCAAATGCTTTCCTAATTGATAAGCAGCAACCTGACTGTGAATGCAACTACTGATATTCGCCATAAAATCTTCTGTATTCTTATTTTCTACTTCAACTTCGTCAATACATAAACAAGCTTCAAGCGTAAGCTCTTCAAAAAGTGTTTGAACAGCTATTTCTGATTTTTCCTGAGCCATAACCGTTAAAGAAGTTGCGATTCCTAACAAATAAACAAGTATCAATCTCATATTTATATTTTTAAGATGTTCCAAAAATGTTAAAATACCATTTTATTCAATATCAAATCAGCTTTTAATTGAAAATATTTGTCCTACACCTGATTACTAATTTAAGTCTTTTCGGTTCCTTTTTAGTGATTCCAAAATCTTAAAGTATATTTGTACTCTTAAAATATCAAATTGAATTATGTCTGCTAAAGCTAAAGCCCCGAAAGAAACGCCACTAATGAAACAGTACAACGATATTAAGCGTAAATATCCCGATGCTTGTTTACTTTTTCGAGTTGGTGATTTCTATGAAACCTTTGGGGAAGACGCTGTACGTACTGCTCAAATTCTAGGTATTACCCTTACTAAACGAGGAGCCGGTTCTGCAAACGAAACAGAGCTCGCCGGTTTTCCACACCATTCCATCAATGTTTACCTTCCCAAATTGGTCAAAGCAGGATTGCGTGTAGCTATTTGTGATCAATTAGAGGACCCTAAAACCACAAAAACAATTGTAAAACGAGGAGTAACAGAACTTGTTACACCTGGAGTCGCATTAAACGATGAGGTTTTACATTCTAAAACGAATAACTTTCTTGCTGCCTTACATTTTGGAAAAAAACATATTGGTATTGCCTTTTTAGATGTATCTACAGGAGAGTTTCTAACAGCCGAAGGGGATTCTGAATATATTGACAAATTACTTCAAAACTTCAATCCAAGTGAAGTATTGGTTCAGAAGAACACTAAAAACAATTTTTTACATACGTTTGGATCTGACTTCAATTTATTTTATTTGGAAGATTGGGTTTTTAAAGAAGATTTTGCTTTTGAATCTTTAACACAACACTTCCAAACTAAATCTTTAAAAGGATTTGGTGTAGAAGAATTACAAGAAGGCATCATTGCGAGTGGTGCAATTTTACACTACTTGTCTGAAACGCAACATACAAAAATAAAACACATTTCGAACTTACAACGTATTGCAGAAGACGCCTACGTTTGGATGGATCGATTTACCATTCGCAACTTGGAATTGTATAACAGCACAAATCCAAACGCTATTACCTTACTAGATGTAATTGACAAAACACTTTCTCCAATGGGAGGCCGTTTATTAAAACGTTGGTTAGCACTTCCTCTTAAAGAGGAAAAACGAATTCTAGATCGACATGAAATCGTTTCTGTTTTAAAAGCCGATACTGCATTATTACAAGATTTTCAATATCAAATCAAACAAATATCAGATTTAGAACGTTTAGTTTCTAAAGTAGCTACTGGAAAAGTTTCACCTCGTGAACTACGCTATTTAAAAGATTCTTTAGATGCTATTATTCCTATTAAATCAGCAGCTTTAAACAGTAGTAATGATTCCCTGAAAACCATCGGAGATCGGCTACATTCTTGTGAGTTACTTCGCGAAAGAATTGCCACAACAATTCATCCAGATGCGCCAGTTGCACTTTCTAAGGGAAATGCTATTGCTCCAGGAATAAGCCAAGAACTTGATGATCTTCGCAATATCTCTAATGCAGGTAAATCTTATTTAGATGAAATGGAGAAACGCGAAAGCGAAAAAACAGGTATTCCGTCATTAAAAATAGCCTTCAATAATGTTTTCGGATATTATATTGAAGTACGAAACACGCATAAAGATAAAGTTCCACAAGACTGGATCCGAAAACAAACATTGGTGAGTGCCGAACGCTACATTACAGAAGAGCTAAAGGAATATGAGAATAAAATTCTAGGCGCAGAAGACAAAATTACGAAACTAGAAAGTGACTTGTATGAACAATTTATTATTTGGTGCGCACAATATATCAAGCCAGTTCAATTAAATGCGAATCTAGTTGCTCAGATTGATTGTTTAACTTCATTTGCACAATTGGCAATCGAGAACAATTATATACGCCCTGAAATTGATGACAGCTTTGATCTAGACATTAAAGATGGTCGACACCCTGTTATTGAAAAACAATTACCTCACGATATACCTTATATCACTAATGATGTTTTCTTAAATAACACTACGCAACAAATCATCATGATTACGGGACCTAATATGTCGGGAAAATCAGCTATTTTAAGACAAACTGCTCTTATCGTTCTGTTAGCTCAAATGGGAAGTTTTGTTCCAGCTACCTCTGTACGTATGGGATTGGTTGATAAAATTTTCACACGTGTAGGCGCTTCTGATAATATTTCGATGGGAGAATCTACTTTTATGGTCGAAATGAATGAAACTGCATCTATCTTGAACAATATTTCCGATCGCAGCTTAGTCTTACTAGATGAAATTGGACGTGGGACAAGTACCTATGATGGTATTTCAATAGCTTGGGCTATTGCAGAATACTTACACGAACATCCCTCTAAAGCTAAAACATTATTTGCTACACATTATCACGAACTTAATGATATGCAAGAACATTTTGGAGGAATTAAAAACTTCAATGTATCAGTCAAAGAACTAAAAGACAACGTATTATTTATTAGAAAACTAGTACCTGGTGGAAGCGCCCATAGCTTTGGGATCCATGTGGCAAAAATGGCAGGTATGCCACAAACCGTTCTTTTACGTGCGCAAAAAATGCTCAAACAATTAGAGAAAAAACAAGGAAACGATACAAATGGTCTAAAACCTGCTGAAGAAGAACTTCAATTAAGCATCTTTAATGTTGAAGATCCATTGCTTGCGAATATAAAAGAAGAATTAACTGTTCTCGACATTAATACACTTACACCGGTGGAAGCATTGATGAAGCTTAACGCCCTAAAAAAAATGATTGAATAGCATAAAACTCCTAGATATTTCTAGGAGTTTTTTAGTTGACAACACACTAAATCAATAAATTTTATTTCATTTACTATACCAAAAAACGAATAAAAACATAGTTTAGTCGAATTCCAAAAGTCTTTTTTTATTTTTTCACAAAAAACAAACCTTTTTAAAACCTTTAAACCAATTACTTACCCATTAATTCATTTTTTTCTTCACAAAACTCCTTGTGAATATCATAAAACATACTATATTTGCACACGCAATACGGAAGTAAAGCAACGTTCATAAGAAAATAAACGAAAAAAACATATTTTTAAAAAACATTTGCAAATTATAAAATAAGCTTTATATTTGCACTCGCAATACGGAAGTAACGCAAAAGTTCTTTAAAAATACGAAACGCGAAAATAGCTCAGTTGGTAGAGCGCAACCTTGCCAAGGTTGAGGTCGCGGGTTCGAACCCCGTTTTTCGCTCTATAAAATATACGCTCGGGTGGTGGAAGTGGTAGACACGCTGGACTTAAAATCCAGTGAGCAGTAATGTTCGTGCGGGTTCAAGTCCCGCTCCGAGTACAAAAATCCTAAACAATTTTGTTTAGGATTTTTTTTTGCTATATCCGAAGCAAATTCTTTTCATTTTTTTTTAATCAATCTCTATTAATTCTTGTATTTTTAAACGATATGAGCGCATTTGTTATTAGTCTTAAGGAAAACGGTAAATACAAATACACCTTTAATTCAAGACGAGGAAATACACTCCTAACGAGTATGGAATACACAAGTAAAGAAGCCATACACGGTACAGTCAATTTTTTAAAACAAAACTTTGAATTAATATCTTTCTACAAATTCAGAACTCCTAGTGGAAAATACTTTTTCAAGATTGCAATCCAAGACAATATTTACGCAACTAGTAGAAAATTCAATACAGAGTTACGTTTCCAAAAAGGAATTGACGAAGTAGAACGTCGATTTTTGGAAGCCGAAATACTAGACTTCAGTATCGATGTATTTGAAGACATAGACTGGGATAGTTAAAAAATAAAGCACGCTTAAAATCATTTTATATAAAACTAAGCACAAACAAAACCAACAACACTTGCTTTTGCTTACCTCCCGATAAACTCATCAATTTATTAAGTCAAAAATAAATTGAAAACACCAAACACACAAGTTCAAGAGTATTTTATAAACTCTCCTTCATTTTACTTGAATTACTTCTCAAAATTCTTCTGAAATTTAAAACTTCATTTCCGAAAACGATTTGTTTCCAATTAAAAAACACTGTTTCCTTTAAATTATATTGTGTTTTTCATCCAAATCCTTCGGGTCATATTCGAGTCTTATTCGGATGTCCTTCGGAAAAAGCACCTCTTACCAAAGGAATATAGGCCTTGATCCGAAGAAAACTCGAAGAAAGGTCTAATTACACGAAAAAAACACAACATAACAACCTTAAAAACAGTACTTTACAAAAACAAAATTAATACTACAATACAAAATTAGAATTACTATCTTTAAAATTTCGTAACTTATAAGACCCATAAGCTATATTCAAAAATCAAGTATTATAAGTATTAATTTATAACACGTGAAATGGAATAAATCCAGACTTCCATCCCTACCATATGCCAAAAGAAGTATTAAACTAGCACTTTGTTATAACTTCTGACTACAGAAACGCTCCTTCACTTCGATCAATTAATATCTTTTAAATATTTATTCAAATGATACTTTGTGATTGGCTTCAAATATTTACCCGTTTCAGGATGTTCTCCCGAAGCCGAAAAATATTCATACTCCCCTTCTACATTCTTTCCATACCAAATCAAAGCTTTTCCATTTTTAAAAAACAACGTATTCTTTGATACCTGAACCTTTTTAAAAGTAACCAATAAAACCTCGTCTTTAGGGATCACTCCCCTTCCGTCAACAAATGCTAGATTTCGTTGAGCACAATCTACATAAACATAAGCATCTCCATTCCACTGCATACAATCCAAACTTGACTTTTGTAAGTAATAAATTAATCCACTGCCTAAAAACAAAATTACAACTAATAAAAAAGGCACAAAGAATCTGTTATACTTCTTCTTCCCTACAATATTTCCTGCTTCTTTTGAGCTGTTGAATTCCATTGTCTCTTTACCTAATAAATTATCCGGAACCACTAATTGTTCTACTCTTTTAACTTGATTTAAATCTTCTTTATTCAAAATAGTATTACTCCTAAAATCACTAAAAGGACGTGGAGAAAAATTCGTAAGAATAGCTAAAAGCTCAACTACCTGAGGATTTGGCTTACTAGTTTTTCCGAGGATAAATTTCTGAACAGGTCTCAACTTATCTACATCAAACATATCAAATTGAGAATTTACCGGTCGAGAATTATCTAATTCAAAAAAAGATTCGAATACAAAACGATCCTTTGGAGATTCCAATCCAATATAAACCTGTTTGCAAAAATCACGCAACTGAGCTGGAGATGGTTTTGTTAAAAACAAACCTGCTTCGCCAAATTTAGCAGTTTCTACAGCTTCATACACCTGCTTGGTATATGCATCAAAAGTTAATAGCATTCCAAATCTTTTACATTATTATTTATAACTAATAGTCTATATCCGCATTATCGGAATTACCGGAATTACTGGATTAACTCTATAAAACAAACACTTACACATCTTTCCTTTGCCTCAACAAAAAAACATTTGTACCAAACCTCGAGAAAAACAAATGTGCAAAAGAAAGGCAATTTACTCTTTTTTATTACATAAAAGGGAAGTTATGCAACTGAGAAAGACACGCCCTTCTTACTTCCTAAAACAACGATTGATAGAAAAGGCTTTTATATCCAAAAAAGACCTTGACTAAAACAATTCTAATTTTTAAAAATCAAAGTAATGAAGAAAAGAACTTTTTTAAGTCTATTCGTTGTAGCAGTTTGCTCAACAATGTGTATATCCTGTGAAACACCTGATATAGAAACGAAAGAACAAAAATTTGAAAAAACTATTAAAACAAATGGAGATGAAGGTCACCTAGATATTAAACCAACCAGGCCCAAACCTCCCAAAAAATAAAGTACGATCACTATTTTAAAAGCAGAAAAATATATGCTATTTTCGGGGAATGAAGTTCACCAACCTACTAGACACCCTTAAAATTAAATATATCATAATAGGTATTTTCACTATACTCTTGATATTTTCTTGTAATGAAAAAATATCAGAGTCTAGTGAACCTATTCAAAATACCGACATTGCATATAGCTATCAAGACAAAGCTGACGAATACTTTGCCCAAAGCAAGTTAGACAGCGCGTACTCTTTTTACATCCAATCAAACACTTTATTAGCCTCCATTCCCGACACATTAAATCATGTTTATAACACGTTAAAAATAGCCGAGTTACACCTTGTAAACGGAGATCCAAATAGTGCACAAGAAATCACCACCGAAATTCTTGCTAAATACCCTATTAGAGATACACTTTACTTAGCACAAGCATACAACCTTTTAGGAATTAGTTATAGAGAAAATTTAGATTACGATCACGCTATCGCTAATTATACAAAAACACTGCAATTAGTTTCCGATTCGATAAGCACCATTACGCTTCAAAACAATATTGCATCTTTATACCTACACAAAAAAGAACCTGAAAAAGCAATCCAAATACTTGAAACATTAATTGAGTATCCACTTTTGTCAGCCAACCCAAACCTACAAGCCCTTGTTATAAACAACTTAGGTTTTGCACACTTTCTCATTAATGAAGATCAAGGATTACCAGAAATGAACGAAGCTCTTCAAATTCGAAAAACAAACAACCTAAATAACCAATTAACATCTAGTTACAAAAATCTTTCTAAATATTACTACAAAAAGAACTCCGATAAATCGAAATACTACGCTAAACAAGCTTATGAAATTTCAAGAAAGCTCAATAACAAACAGGATCAACTCATCTCATTAGAATTGATGATAAAATCTACTCCATTAACTTCTTTAGATACGCTTTCTGAATCATACATCAATCTTTCAAATTCTTTTTACAATGAACGTCAACTTGCAAAAAATCAATTTGCAAAAATACGTTTCGATCATCAGAAAGAAACTGAAGAAAATTTACTTCTAAAATCTGAAAACCAAAATAAAGCACTCGCGCTTTCGCGTCAAAAAAACATCATATTATTACTTGTTTTTAGTGGTATTATAACTCTAATTCTCGCCTACCTTGGCTACATATACTTGCGCAAAAAAAGCAGAATTGAAAAAGCCAGACAAGCCTATTTGACAGAAACTCACATTTCTAAAAAAATTCATGACGAACTCGCAAATGACATATTCAATATCATGACATATTGTGAAAACTTTGATCTTGAAAAAGAAGATTCAAAAAACCGTTTGCTTTTTGATCTTGAAAAAAGTTACGCAACAGCAAGAAATATCTCACTAGAACACAATTCAATAAACACAGACACCAACTTTATTGACAGTATTAAATCACTACTAAAAGAATACAATTCAACCGATACTAAAATAATAACCATAGGTACTGAAAACCCCTTTCTTAACAAACTAAGTCAAATTCAAAAACAAACTATTTATCGTATTATTCAAGAACTTTTAGTCAATATGAAAAAACACAGTATGGCAAGTGTAGTTGTTTTTAAATTTGAAGAAACTAAACGAGAAGTATCCATTTTTTATTCAGATAATGGAGTGGGGATCTTACTAGAACCCTTAGTAGCGAAAAATGGCTTGCAAAATGTGGAAACCCGTATTCACAATATTGGCGGAAGCATTAGTTTTGATTCAGAAAGTAAAAAAGGTTTACAGATTTCGATAAAATTTCCAAAAGCATATGTTTAAAAAGATTTTAGTAGTAGAAGATATAGACAGCATTAATTTAGGTGTAATTACAATGCTTGAGAAATCTCATGCTGAAATTTATTCAGCAAAATATTGTGATGATGCTTGGTTGAAAATTCAAAATGCAGCCATTAACAAAGCTCCTTTTGACTTATTGATTAGCGATTTATCCTTCACAAAAGATCATAGAGAAACTAATTTAGAAGGTGGTTTAGATCTCATAAAAAAAGTTAGAGAACAATTCTCAGACATTAAAATCATTGTCTATTCGATTGAAAACAGATATTCCACCATAAAAGAATTATTAGACAACTTAAACATCAATGGCTACATCAGCAAAGGAAGAAATAGCATTAATGAACTTGACCAAGCTATTGAATCTATTCATAAGGGAGAGTTTTACTTGTCAAAAAACATCGCTCAAATAAATAATGATCAAACATTAGGAGAGTTACATGAAGACGATTTAAGCATTCTGAAGCTACTTTCCGAAGGTTTAAGCCAAAGCGAGATTAGCAATGAGTTTAAAAGAAACAACAGCGCTATTTCGAGTATGAGCAGTATTGAAAAACGAATCAATAAATTGAAAGTGTTTTTTAATGCAAAAAACACAACTCATCTAATCAGTATTGTAAAAGATATGGGATTAATCTAAAATTGCTATAAGATTAAATTTGTTGTTTTTGTAAAAAGCCGGAGGTTAATAACTTCCGGCTTTATTTTTTTAGTGCACAATAAAGGCTTCCGAACCTTCTTCATTTAAGCTTTTTAAATTTCTAAACGTAATATCTGCAATTACACCGAGTGCCTCCTCTGTTAAAAAAGCCTGATGTCCTGTTAAAATAACATTTTCAAATGACAGTAGTAATCGCAACTCATCATCTTGTATTGTTTCATTACGATGATTATTAAAAAACAAAGCTGCTTCTTTCTCGTAAACATCCAATCCTAAACCTCTTAATATCCCAGATTGCAATGCTTTTATAGCTGCAGAAGTATCAATTAAAACCCCACGCCCGGTATTAATTAAAAGCATCCCTGGTTTTGTTTTTTGAAACACCTCATCGTTAAACAAGTGTATATTTTCAGGAGTTGCAGGACAACTTAAACTTATTACGTCAGACTGTTTTACCAAATAGTCAAATGTAACATAACGCCCTCCTAGTTCTTCAAAAGCTTTATTTGGATACGGATCATAAGCAATCAATTCCATGCCAAATCCTTTTAAAATACTTGCGGTTGCAATTCCGATTTTACCAGTCCCTACAATCCCTACTTTTTTACCTTTCAAAACAATTCCTTGTAAACCGTCTAAACTAAAATCAAATTGTTTGACTCGATTTAAAGCAGTAGGAATCCTTCTATTTAAACTAAGTAACAAAGCAACTGCATGCTCAGCAATTGATTCTGGAGAATATGCAGGCACGTTAGCTACTTGAATGCCCCATTTTTTTGCAGCAGCTAAATCTATGTTATTAAAGCCTGCACAACGAAGTAAAACAAATTTAACTCCATAATCACGTAATTGCACTAATACTTCCTCCGAGACTGTGTCGTTTACAAAGACACAAATAGCAACACTTCCTTTTGAATGTTCCACCGTGCTCAAATCTAATGCTTGTTCTACAAACTGAAGATCGTAATTTACAGCCTCTTCCGCATTAGAGAAACTCAATTGATCATATTCCTTAGCGCTGTAAAATGTTATTCTCATATTATTATATTTTGTTTTCGTCAATTTCCACATGTTGCACTGCCGTACCTGTTTCTTTTAACATGAATACTAAAACGGTAGCAATAGCAATACCAACTATCCAAAACAACACAATACCATGCTGTACGTTTTGATAAACTTCAATGTCCTTTAATCCTGTTCCAAATAAATAAACAAACAAAGGCCCTATTAAAGTACTCACCCCGAATGTTATAAAGTTCATCGCTCCAGTTGCACTTCCTTTAACATTATCTGGATTAGCTTCTTTAATTACCGAGTAAGCAATCATTGTTCCTCCTGAGAAGAATCCAAACAAGAACATTAAAAGACCTGGATGTAATAAGTCAGGAGCAAAAATCAATTGCAACAAACATAAAATCATCACTATACACGAAGCTAATAGCACTGGCTTTCTTCTTCCTATTTTATCTGCAACAAATCCTAAGAAAGGACTCCCAAACACCCATCCTAAAGCGGCCATTGAACTTACTACAACCGCATCTTGATATTCTAAACCTGCCAATTTGAAATATTTAACTCCCCAAATCATTACGAAAATTGTTGTTGGAGCAAATAACAGCCCAGAGATTAAGCCGCAGATCCAAGATTGCGCATTACCAAAAACGATTTTAAAAGGCTCTAAAAGCCCCATTCTTGGTTTGCGATCTACTTTGTCAACCGACTGACGTTCTTTAACCCTACTAGGCACAGGAACGATAAACCACAATAAAACCGCAGTAACTAACAATATGATCGAAATAATAATCCAAAAATTAAAATAAACCGCAGGCGCATTATCATAACTCTCAAACAAAGCTCCCATAGAATGTATACCTACATAGCCTCCAAACATTCCGATACATTGTGTGATACCAATTGCAGTTGCCAAATGTTTAGCAGGAAAAGCTTTAGTGGCTAAATAAACACTTCCAGGAAACGCAAAAGCACAGCCAATCCCTTGTAACAACCTACCAACATTCCCTGCAACAAAATTTGAAGTCAGAAAAAAAGCACATCCAACAACAAGCAACAACACACCTGCTGTTACAGAATATTTAGCCCCAACTTTATCTAATGCAACACCTGCAACCAATGCAAAAAGAGCATAGGTATAATAAAATCTCCCGGTCATTAACCCCACTGCGGTTTGATCAACTTGGAAATTTTGCTCCAATAAAAATGTCATTACTGAAGGTACGGATCGAATCACGTAACTACAAAAATAAAACACCAAACTAAATAACCATGCGGCTAAAAAGACCTTTGTTCTGCGATCTAATTGTAAACTTTTCATAGGCTTAACTTTCAAATTTCAGGCTTAACTTTCTCAAACCTCTCTATCAAATTTACGGACATTTAAAAATCCCCACACCTTTTTGTAGTTAAACTAATGATAAGAACTTGTTTATTTTTTAACACCCTCAATTAAAACAAAAAGGGAAATCACTAAAGTAATTTCCCTTTTAATATTGATAGTACAACTAAACTACGATATCGCTTGCAAACGTTGCATCAAATTTTTATCCAATGCCTGAACAGCATAATCATAATCAACTTTAAACTCTTTTATTTCTTGTTGACTTGGCAGTTCATACATAGCATCTGTTAAAATTGCTTCACATAATGAACGTAATCCTCTCGCACCTAACTTGTATTCCAAAGCTTTATCTACAATAAAGTCCAAAGCCTCATCTGATATCGAAAAAGCAATGTCATCCATTTCAAACAATTTTTCATATTGTTTGATTAAAGCATTCTTTGGCTCTGTCAAAATAGCTCTTAAAGTCTTTTTATCCAACGGATCCATATATGTTAGAACAGGAAGTCTTCCTATAATCTCAGGAATCAATCCGTAATCTTTCACATCTTTAGGGATAATATATTGCATTAAATTCGTTCGATCTACCAAATCTCCCTCCTTAGACGAACCATATCCTACAGCCTGAAAATTTAAACGCTTAGATATAATACGTTCAATTCCATCAAACGCTCCTCCAGCAACAAACAAGATGTCCTTAGTATTTACTTCTATGAATTTCTGATCAGGATGCTTACGTCCCCCTTTAGGCGGCACATTCACAATACTCCCCTCTAAGAGTTTCAATAGAGCTTGCTGAACTCCTTCGCCAGATACGTCCCGTGTAATTGACGGATTGTCACTCTTACGAGCAATTTTATCTATCTCATCAATAAAGATTATACCTCGCTCCGCCTTTTCAACATCATAATCCGCTGCTTGTAAAAGCTTCGTTAGAATCCCTTCTACATCTTCCCCAACATACCCTGCTTCTGTCAACACAGTAGCATCTACAATAGCTAAAGGTACATTTAACATTCTTGCAATAGTTTTAGCAACAAGAGTCTTTCCTGTTCCTGTTTGTCCAACCATCAGAATATTACTTTTCTCGATTTCAATGTCATCACTTGCATCACGTTGCTGCATCAATCGTTTATAATGATTATAAACAGCAACAGACATTACTTTCTTAGTCTGATCTTGACCGATAACATATTCATCCAAAAAAGCACGAATTTCAATTGGTTTTTTAAGCAATAGCTCTTGAGAAAGTTGCTCAAAGTGCTCCGAGCTATCTTCTTCCAAAACTATACCATAAGCCTGATCAACACATTGGTCACATATATGAGCATCGATACCTGCAATCAAAATAGTGGTTTCTGATTTTGGACGTCCACAAAATGAACATCTCATTTCTCCTTCTTTAGCCATCTATTTATTCTCTTATTAATACCTCGTCAATCATTCCATAAGCTTTAGCTTCCTGAGCAATCATCCAGTAGTCACGATCACTATCATGATGTACCTTCTCCATTGTTTGTCCAGAATGCTTCGCGATAATTTGGTACAATTCATCCTTCAATTTTAATATTTCACGAGCTGTAATTTCAATATCCGAAGCTTGACCTTGAGCTCCACCCAACGGTTGATGAATCATCACTCGAGAGTGTGGTAACGCTGAGCGTTTACCTTCAGCACCTGCACATAATAAAACCGCCCCCATAGAAGCCGCCATACCTGTACAAATTGTAGCTACATCTGGTTTGATAAATTGCATTGTATCATAAATTCCTAATCCTGCATACACACCTCCTCCAGGAGAGTTTACATAAATACTAATATCTTTAGAATTATCTACGCTTTCCAAAAACAATAATTGTGCTTGGATAATATTAGCAACATAATCATCAATACCCGTACCTAAGAAAATAATACGATCCATCATTAATCTTGAAAACACATCCATAGAAGCCACGTTCATTTGGCGCTCTTCAATAATATAAGGGGTCATGCTACTAACAATTTTATCATAGTACATACTGTTGATACCGTGATGTTTTGTAGCAAACTTTTGAAATTCTTTACCGTAATCCATAGTTATCTTTTATTTAAAAATAAATTGTGTAGAAAAAATAAGCGTCTTTCTAATTAATTAGAAAGACGCTCAAAGATACTTATTTTTTTTCGAAAATTATTCTCCGTACATTTCCTTAACGAAATCTTTGTAAGAAACTTCTTTCGTTTTTGCTTTTACTTTATCGTTAAACAAAGTAAGCATTTTTTCATTCATAACTTGCTCAGAAATACGTTTTACCTCATCTTGATTTGACATCACGCGAGCTACAATATTTTCAACATCTGCATCAGCTGGTTCTAATTGACCAAACTGAGCCATTTGTTGCTTAATCAAATCTGTAGTATAAGCTTTAATCTCTTCAAATTGAAGTTGAAGCTCATTCTCAGTCATGATTTTTCCTTCGATTAATTGGAAACGCAATCCTTTTTCTGATTTCTCATATTCGTCAGCTGCTTGCTCTGGAGTCATTGTTGTTTCTCCTGCTGTTTGCAACCATTTTTTCAAAAATTCTGCTGGTAATTCAAAAGAAGTATTTTCAATTAAATGTTCTAAAACGTCATTCATGAATTTTTGATCAGACTGACTTGCAAATTGTTTCTCAGCATCCTCTTTGATCTTTGCTTTCATTTCTTCTACTGAAGAAACTACGCCTTCTCCGAATAACTTATCAAAGAACTCTTGATTTAACTCTGCTTTTTCCGTTTCACTAATTTCATTAATTGTAAACACTACATCTACTTCTAATCCATGAACCGCATCGTGATCCAATCCTAAGTAATCCATTAGTTTATGATCATCATCAAATAATCCTTTTGTACTTACAGTTACTTGATCACCTACTTTTTTACCAATAAATTTCTTTTGGTTTGTTTTTGTTCTAAAAGCATCAACAGCAATTTTTGCTTCTTTGTTAATACCTGCTTCTTCATTCACAAATGTCCCTACCATTTCGTCACCTTCTGCAACTACTTCTTTAGAAATCATTTTTCCATATTGTTTTTGAATATGCTCTACTTGCTCGTCTAGCATTTCTTCATCAGCAACAACATTGAATTTAGTTATTTTATTTTTCCCTTCTAAATCTACTGTAAATTCAGGAACTAATCCCAATTCAAAATCAAAAGAAAGAACATCTGCATCCCAGTCAAAATTCTCGTTTAAAACAGGAAGTGGATTTCCAAGAATATCTAACTTTTCTTCTACAAGATAGTTATTCAATTTATCTTGCAACATTTTGTTCACCTCTTCAAACAAAACTGCTTTCCCATATTGTTTAACAATCAAACTCATCGGTACAGCTCCTTTTCTAAAACCAGGAACATTTGCATTTTTTCTGTAGTCAGATAATACTTTATCTACATTTCCTTGATAATCTTCTTTTGCAAGCTCAACAGTAACGATTGCGTTAAGAGCATCTACATTATTTCTTGTAATATTCATTTTTATGTTTTATTTACATACTAAAATTGGGTTGCAAAAATAAAATATTTTTGCAACCCAACCAAGTTTTTAACTATTTGTATTTCAATTATTAAAAAAAAAACTCTTATTAAGCTTCTTTTTTTTCAAAAAACCCATTTACGATTGACTGAACAAAAGTTAACACCACGCTAAACAACAATGCCGTCCAGAAACTGGATACCTCAAATCCTTTTACAAAGTAATCTGCAAGCATAATAATCACCGCATTGATAACATATAAAAACAGTCCCAACGTAACTACTGTAGCTGGCAACGTCAAAAAAACTAATACAGGTTTCAAAATCATATCAAGAAGCCCTAAAGCTACCGCTACCCAAAGTCCTGTTGTAAAACTATCAATACTGATACCTGGCAAAAAATTAGCCAATAAAACTACAATAGCCGTTGTTAGTAATAATCTAATAATAAATCCCATATCTTCTTCTTTTTTATGTTACTAATTACTTTGCAAAAGTGTTGGTCCAGGATAAACCGCTGGATTCACTAATGGTATTTTTGCATTATAATGCTTGTTGATCACTCTTAATATTTCAGCCGCAATAAAAGCATATCCTCTCGCATTTGGATGAACTCCATCAAGAGAAAACATAACTTTATTTAAATTCCCTAATCCACTAAAATAGTCAGCAGTATAAATCTGTCCATCCTCAACCCTTAATCCAACTACTGCCTTATTCATAATATCATTCATATCAGCTACAGCTAAATTCTTTTCGGATGCCACAGAACGGATGATGTTATTAAAAGCTAACGTTGCTGCTTTTGCAGTTTTTTGCTCATCTACAGTCAAAACATGTTGATCAGCCAACGGGTATGTAATACCATTTAAATTTAATGCATCTGCAAAACCTCCAGTCGGTTCAAATGCCTGAGTACCAATTACTGCTTTTGTAGTCAAAAGAATTAAGTCGTTTGAAGTAGCATGTCTTGCCTGTCCAAAAACCATTCCGACCATTTTTGCTGTTGGAGCATCTAATCCCATATTAGCCATTAAAGCCCCTTCAATTAGCGGTCCTAAATCTGCTAAAGCTTCATCTTTTATTAACAATGGATTTGGCTTATCTTTAGATAGTAACTGAAGACGATCTCCTTGCCCTCCTGCTCCTAAAAGTTGCTTAAACATTCCTATAAATTGGTTTAACTGATCTATATTCTCATCACCTCCTAATAAAGCCGGAGACAAAGGATTATAAGGAACAGTTGTAAAAAAAGGAATAGACGTCACATCCGGTATAGTTGCTACAACACCTTTAGCTCCATTTCTGGTCAATCCGTCTACAATCAATTTATAGGTTCCTGCAAACAACATCGGATCTGTTATATCATTAGCTCCATAAGTTGCTGCATTAGAATTCCCTGTTTGATCAACACCCGTACCTCCAGATGTTGCATAAGACAAAACATCATTTGCTCCTATCCAGTTAGTAAAAAATGTAGGATTCAAACTTAACGCATCTTCCAACACCGTTGCTGAAGACTTTGTAGCATGTCTAACAAAATACGGATTAGCGGTTCCCGAAGCAACCCCTGCTAGATCTCCATACCCAGGAACTAATAAGTGAAAAACTTTAGCACCAGGAATCCCCATATTATTATAAGCCTTTTGTTGTAAACTACTAATCTCTATAGATGGTGTTCCTTTTATATTCTGTGGCCCCAATGGTTGCCCATCAGCTCCAGGATACATGTTAACTATCATTCGAGTAACTCCAACTGGATTGCCCCCTAAAAGCAATCCTCCTATATTCTTCTCATCATCACCAAAAAAAGGTTGCGTAAACTCACCACCTCCCACTATTTTAAACTGTTCTGCTAGAATATTCGGAAAAGAATATTGCTGTCCTGATTTAAAAACAGTCCCATCCATAAATCCCGCTGTTAGAGAGTTCCCTACAGAAACATAAACAGAAAAATCCGCATCTCCACTATAATAGGTATTCCCATCAATTTCATTTTCAAAAGAAGGCTCACAAGCCGTTAAACCTAAAGCTATAGCTGGTAATATATATAAATATCTTTTTTTCATAATATTAAACTTTAAAATTAGAAACTATAAGTCAATCCCAATCCTCCAGAGAATACACTTGAAAGATAAGTTCCTCCAAACGACACTGGGTTACCATCTTCAATAAAGTAATCGTATGAATTATTAGTTTCACTAAAATGTAGATAAGAAACAACCACATCGATTGATAATTTATTTGCAAATTTATAAGAGAATCCCCCTGTATAAACTCTAGAATCATTACGAGGTGTTTCAGGTGCAAAATACCCATCTTGTACAGGACTCTCGTCATAGTACCATCCTAAACGGAAATCCCAATTTGGTGTTGCAGCATATTGAACTCCTAAACGATAAGTACTCGAATCTTTATAATTTCTAGGATTAACAGACGTTCCTATAACTGGATTATCAAACTCAATTACTAAAGCATCATAAGCTCTCCAATAATTTCTGTTATAATCAAATGCAAAAAGCCATTTATCTAATTTATACGATGCTCCAACCGTTAACTCCGCAGGTAAAGGCATTGTTGCGCTAATTTTTCCATCTGTAAACATTGACGTTCCAAAAGCAGGCACATCATTAAATTTCGCCTCACCATCTTTTGCTTTCATTTCAATTTTAGATCGGTAGTTTAAACCTAATCTCAAATTCTGATCTAAGCTTACAAGAAATCCAGCTGTATATCCCCAAGCATGTACGTTTTTCGCCTCAATAGTTACATCTGTGCGCTCACCTTGCTCATTAGTCATACTTCTCGAAAGGTTTCTATTAAACTCAACACCCCCATTTACATAAATAGGCCCTCCTCCAAAACTAAAATGATCACCTATTCTTACAGCTATAGTTGGTTGAAAATAAATAGCTTTCAAATCAATGTTATTTACCAAATGCGAACCTTGCCAATCACGATCCCAATCAACAGCACTTCCATATGGAGAATAGACTGCCAAACCAGCCGTTAACCAATCCGTTACTTTTGCTGCGCCATACAGATAGAATGGAGTTCCAACATTACGTGTACTATTCTCCCACCCATACGTTTCGTTTTGAAATTGTGTGTCTGCTACCAGAACACTTGCACCAGCTGAGAAATTAAATCGATCCTCTAAATAAACTGATGCTGCTGGGTTAAAAAACAAAGATTCTGCATTTCCTACTACAGCCACCCCTGTATGCCCCATAGCTAATTGCCTTTGCCCCTGCATACTAATGCGATAACCTCCTGCAAAAACAGTTGATGTTGTAAGAGTTAATAAGGCTAATGAAAATATTTTTCTGATCATAATTCAATAGTTATTTACTTATTTGTTAATATCAAATTTAAACCTTTATCTGAATTTCACAAATTTTTTAATACTTATTTTCCTTTAAAATAATTACAATCAACTGATTTACAAAAAACAGAGGCACTCCTCTGAGCACCTCTATTAACAAAAACATAACAATATAAATCTATTCCTTCAAAAATATTTTAACAGCTTGATAAAATTCATCCGGGTTTTCTGCATGCAACCAATGCCCAGCATTAGAGATGGAAACTATTTTAGAATTTGGAAAAATTTGCTTAATCATTTCTTCATCTGAATCTTGAATATAATTAGATTTCGCTCCCTTTAAAAATAAAGTCTTCCCATTATAAAAAGCATCCTCGCTTAAACCTTCTCCAATTACAAATTCATTCTGATTGAAAACAGCCAAATTGAATCGAAAAGCTAATTGCCCAGGTTCTACCCAATACAAACTTTTCATTAAAAACATTCGAGTTGATAAATCTTTCACATAAGAACTAAGAATATCATCTACTTCATTTCTTGAAGGTTTTTTCGAAAAATCCACTGCATTTAATCCCGCCAAAATATCTTGATGATGGGGCGCATATTCTTTGGGCGCAATATCAGCTACAAGAAGTTGCTTTACTTTTCCCGGATAAGTTGTTGCAAACTTCATTGCAACTTTCCCCCCCATTGAGTGTCCCAAAACAACCGCTTGTTCAAGGTTGTTTTCAACCATATAATATCTCACATCTTCCACCATTGCATCATAAGTAAACTCGGAATCATGAAAACTTCGTCCATGATTTCTTAAGTCCAACAAATGAACTTGATAACCTAGTGCAGCAATCTGTGTCCCAAAACTTTTCCAATTGTCAGACATTCCTAAATATCCATGCATAACAATAAAAGGCTGTCCCTCACCTTCAATTCTCGAATACAAAACCTCTCCCATTATTGTAATTTTCTAAGATACATATTAACTACATTTTCTAAACCTAAATATAAGGATTCGGAAATTAAGGCGTGCCCGATAGACACCTCTAATAAGCCAGGAATATTTTGTTTAAAAAAAGCAATATTCTCTAAACTCAAATCGTGCCCCGCATTAATCCCAAGTCCCAATTCATTAGCCAAAATAGCAGCTTTTTCATAAGCAACAATTACTCCCTCGTTTCCTAGCGCATATTCCGAAGCAAACTCCTCTGTATACAATTCAATTCTATCTGCTCCTACTTCTTTAGCTCCTTCAATCATTTGCAAAACAGGATCCACAAAAATAGAAGTACGTATTCCTTTAAGTTTACACTCTTGAATTACTTCTTTTAAAAATTCCTTATTTTTCAAAGTATCCCATCCTGCATTAGACGTTAATGCATCAACAGCATCAGGAACTAAAGTAACCTGAGTCGGCTTAGTCTCAAAAACTAAATTTAAAAAATTATCCATCGGATTCCCTTCTATATTATATTCAGTATGAACAACACTCACCAAATCACGTGCGTCTTGATAACGAATATGGCGCTCATCAGGACGTGGATGAACAGTAATCCCCTGTGCTCCAAATCCCTGAACATCTTTAGCAACTTGTAATAAATTTGGCGTATCACCACCTCTAGAATTACGTAGTGTGGCAATTTTATTGATATTAACAGATAATTTCGTCATTATTTATTTTTTTAAAAGCAAAAATACAAAGTATAATTAAGGCGTATTGGTTTATTTTTGATTATTTTGCAACCTGAAAAGGTCACGAATCATGAAAGATATGTCGTTTTTTTTACAATCCCAATTTCCAAGCATTGAATCAACAAGTTACGTGCATAATATTTTGCCTTATCTAGAGCAAAATGAATATACGCATTTTCCAATTTGTACAGATGGCATTTGGATAGGAAACGCTAGAACAGAAGATCTTTACAATCTTGAGAATTCTGATAAAATAGATCGAATTATATTTGATCTTGATTTTTTTCATACTGACCTAGAAACACAATGGCCAATTCTTTGGAGTTTGTTTTTACAAAACGACAGTAACATCATACCGGTCTTAAACAAAGACAAGCAACTTCTCGGCGTTTATACAAAAAAAGACCTATTAGAAATTTGGGACGAAACACCAGCAATGACTGAAAGAGGTGTGTCAATATTATTAGAAAAAGACGAATTACACTATAGTTTTAGTGAAATTAGCCAAATTGTAGAACAAAACAATGCAAAATTATTCAGCTTACTTATCATTGAATTCGTTAACAACAAAGCAACGATACTTTTAAGAACAGACAACAATAACACTTTAGAGATACTTAATGAACTTCGTAGATTTGGCTATCAAATAATCTCTGATCACTCAGAAGACAACCACTATAACCAATTAAAAGATCACTCAGAATACCTCAATAAATACTTAAATATTTAATATGAAATTTGCAATATACGGGCAAAGCTGCAAACCCATTACTCAAAATATTATTGAACGCCTTTTGAATGTATTCAGTAAACACCAATCTATTGTAATTTTTGAAGAAAACTTTCACCAGCTGCTTCTAAAAAACAACATACTTACAGAAGCTTACGAAACCTTCAACAGCAAACAAGACCTAGATGATTCTATCCATTTTTTTATCGGAATTGGAGGAGATGGAACTTTGTTACGCGCTGCCAATTTTGTAAAAAACAAAAACATACCTATTGTAGGTATAAATGCTGGAAGATTAGGTTTTTTAGCTAATGTTCAACAAGACGCTATCGAAGATTTACTTCCTAATCTATATACAGGAAACTTCAAGCTATCTAAAAGATCGCTTTTAAGCTTAGAATGTACTCCTGATCAATGTGACATATTTGAACTCAACTTTGCTTTAAATGAGATAACAGTTTCAAGAAAAAACTCCACGTCGATGATTACGATCGAAACATTTCTAGATCAAGAGTTTCTTGCATCATATTGGGCCGATGGTTTAATTATTTCTACTCCCTCAGGTTCAACAGGCTACTCTCTAAGCTGTGGTGGGCCGATCATTGCTCCTGAAACCGCCTGCTTTGTAATCACTCCATTAGCCCCCCACAACCTTAATGTTCGCCCACTCGTAATCCCTGACAGTACAGAAATACGCTTAAAGGTATCCAGTAGAGAACCTCAATTTCTAATCTCATTAGACTCAGGTACAAAAGCTGTAGAAAACGAAACAGAAATTAAAATCACCAAAGCTCCTTTCACAATCAATATGGTGCAGTTCCCAGAACAAAGCTTCATTAAAACATTGCGTAATAAACTATTGTGGGGCGAAGATAAAAGAAACTAACCCTTTAGATACTTTTTAAACAAATGCATCGTTTCGATATAAGACTTTAAATTATGATTTTTTGAAATAAATAAAAAAAATTAATTTTAAATCTCTATATTAGTATATTTGCAAATTATTTTAACAAAATGAATAGAACCATTTTAACCGTTTTAGCAGTCTTGAGCTTTGGAATAACTCAAGCTCAAATCCACGAAGTCGGCCTTGGCATTGGCGGAGCGAACTATGTTGGTGACATTGGTTCTACACAATTTATAGCCCCAAAAGAACTTGGATTCAATATTACCTATAAGTGGAATAAAAGTCCTCGTCACTCCTACCGTGTGAGCTACTCCCAAATAAAAATATCCGGAGATGATGCTAAATCAGACATGGGGAGTAGAAAAAAAAGAGGTTATCAATTTAAAAACAACATTAAAGAACTTACATTAGGGCTGGAATTCAATTTCTTTGAATTTGACCTTCATCAACCTTCTTTTGCGTTAACACCATATATTTTTACTGGAATCAGTGGAATTCAATTCAACGATCTCTATTTTAGAAACAACAAACTCGTTGAAAACAAAGACGATAAAAATTATTCAGCAGCAATACCAATGGCTATTGGAATTAAAACAAGAATTAATGAACGTTTTGTTTTAAGTACAGAAGTAGGTGCTCGATATACATTTACCAACAATTTAGACGGTAGTAATCCAAAATCGGATAAACTTGAAAAATTCCGTTTTGGAAAAGAAAACGCTAATGATTGGTATTTTTATTCAGGCATAACACTAACCTATACTTTTGGAAAAAACCCTTGCTATTGCACCCCATAACTAATGAGCAGAAAAGAACAAATAGAAACTAACAAACTCCCAAAACACTTAGCTATCATAATGGATGGCAACGGTCGATGGGCAAAACAAAAAGGCTTTTTACGCTCAATTGGGCACGAAAACGGCACAAAAAGCGTTAGAAACATCGTAAAAAACTGTGCTGAATTAGGCATCCAGAATCTCACGCTTTATGCTTTTTCAACAGAAAACTGGAATCGTCCTAAATTAGAAGTCGAAACACTAATGCGTATATTGGTCAAATCTCTAAAAAAAGAAATTGACACTTTTACTAAAAACGATATAGCGTTAAATGCGATTGGAAATTTAAACTTACTTCCTTCTTCTGTACAAAAAGAATTAGAAAGTGTTATTGAGAAAACAAAAAACAACAAAAGAATGACCCTTACATTGGCCCTAAGTTACGGCTCAAGAGAAGAGTTAATTCAAGCAATTAAGCAAATTTCCAATAAAGTTAAAAATAACATAATTTGCGAGCAAAATATAGATGAATCCATTATAAATAAGCATCTTTACACGCATAACTTGCCTGACGTTGACCTTTTAATTCGTACGAGTGGAGAGCAACGTATCAGCAATTTTTTGTTATGGCAAATTGCTTATGCCGAGTTATATTTTACTGAAGTACTTTGGCCTGACTTTACGGAAGACCATTTATACGAAGCTCTATTAAGTTATCAAAACAGAGAAAGAAGATTTGGAAAAACAAGTGAACAAATTAAATAATTCAAATATAATGTTTCAAAAAGGCATCAAAACTCTTTTTGTCCTATTTAGTGTAGGAATTTGCAGTATTGCAAATGCCCAAGAAGAACAACCCTTCTTCGAAGCCCCAAAAAAATATATTTTAGGAAATATTGAAGTTACTGGAAAAGTAAACTACAATCCACAAACTGTGGTTACTTTCTCGGGACTGAATAAGGGTCAGGAAATAACTATTCCTGGAGAAGAAATTTCAGATGCTTTAAAAAAACTATGGAAACTAGGTTTTTTCAAAGACATTAATGTTTACGAAACGTCAATTGTTGGCGACACTTTAAATCTTGAATTAGCGCTTAATGAGCTTCCTAGACTTAATGAAGTAAGAGTAAAAGGTTTACGAAAAGCCAAATCTGAAACCATTTTAAAAGAAAGTAAATTGACTAAAGGTAAAATAGTCAACGAAAACCTTATTACAACAACTAAAAACTATGTTTTAAATAAATATAGAAAAGATGGTTTTTATAACGCTAAAGTAACAATCAATACTATTCCTGATTCTACTGGTCGAAAAGTAGATATGGTACTAGGTGTAGATCGTGGAAAAAAAGTAAAGATATCGTCTATTACATTTAATGGCAACGAACATTTAAGTAACTCTTCGCTAAAAAAAGCGATGAAAGAGACGAAAGAAAGAAGCCCTTTAAATCCACTTCGTATTCTAAAATCTTCAAAATTTATCAAAAGTAAATACCAAGAAGATTTGACAAAAATCGTAGACAAGTACAAAGAAAACGGATACCGTGATGCTCGTGTACTTATTGATAGCACAAAATATGATCCTACAAACAATAGGATGGCTATCAACATCAACTTAGAAGAAGGTAACAAATATTACTTTGGAGATATTCGCTACATCGGGAATACTGTTTATACAAACAGTCAATTAAATCGTATTTTAGGTATTGAAAAAGGCGAAGTTTACAATGGAGTTATGTTAGAAAAAAGAATTTCCGACAAAACAAATCCAGATGCATTTGACATTACAAACCAATATCAAAATAACGGTTATCTATTCTCGAGAATCACTCCAGTTGAAGTTAAAACAGCTAATGACACTATTGATTTTGAAATACGAATCATAGAAGGTCCCATTGCCAAATTCAACAATATTACTGTTGCTGGAAATGACAAAACTCACGACCATGTTGTTTACAGAGATTTAAAAACACGCCCTGGAGAAACTTGGAGTAAAGCTTTAGTTATGGAAACCATCCGCGGTTTAGCATCACTACAAATTTTCGATCCTCAAGCTATTAATCCTGAAATTAAAAATGCAGACCCACAAGCAGGAACTGTAGATGTAGAATGGCAAGTTGTAGAAAAAGGATCTAGTCAAGTTGAACTTCAAGGTGGATACGGTGGAGGAGGTTTTATCGGAACACTTGGATTGTCGTTCAACAACTTCTCTGTACGTAACTTATTTAACAAAGAAGCATACAAACCATTCCCAATGGGAGATGGACAAAAAATGTCTTTGCGTTTACAAGGGAGTACCTACTTTCAAACTTATAGTTTAAGCTTTACAGAACCATGGCTTACTCCTAATAAACCAATTAGTTTCTATGGTACTATTGCACATAGTAGACAAAACTTATATGATTATTATTCGAGAAACGTAGATAGAACGAAAGGTTTCAACATCACAACACTTTCATTCGGTATTGGTAAACGTCTTTCAATTCCAGATGATTACTTTTCACTATATCATACCATAAGTTTCCAATACTATGATATGCATAACTACAACACTGGATTATTTACATTTGGAGATGGTTCCGCTAGAAACTTGACCTATGAAATAGAACTACGAAGAGATAACAGAGGTATTAATCCTATCTTCCCTACGTTTGGTTCATATTTTAGTGTTAGTGGTAAATTTACACCGCCCTATTCTCTATTTAATAATGTTGATTATAAAAACCTTGAAAATCTTGAAGAATATAAAGAAAGATCTAAAGGGTATGTACACCCTGATACAGGAGTAGCAATTCCTGACGGATCGTATATAAATGAAAAAGGATATCCTGTAGCTGACTATAGAGACGGTCGTGCAGATCAAGGTAAAGTAGATCAAAAGCGTTTTAATTGGTTAGAATATTATAAATTAAAATTCAAAGGAGATTGGTATACTACAATCTATGATAAATTAGTGCTACGATCTACAACAGAATTTGGTTTTATGGGATCGTATAACAATAATCGAGGTATTGTACCATTTGAACGTTATTATTTAGGTGGAGATGGAATGGCAAACTTCTCGCTTGATGGACGAGAGTCTGTTCAGTTAAGAGGTTATAAAAACCAAACTTTGACTCCTGTAAATCAACTAGGAGAACAAATTGGTGGAACGATATACAATAAATTCTCTGTTGAGTTACGTTATCCTATTACATTAAATCAAAATGCTTCAGTTTATGCCTTAACATTCGCCGAAGCAGGTGCCGCTTATGATTCGTTTAAAAACTACAACCCTTTTGACCTACAACGTTCAGCTGGATTTGGAGTTCGCGTTTTCATGCCAATGTTTGGATTACTAGGTATTGACTTCGGATATGGATTTGACGCACCTCCAGGACAAAGCAAAAGAAATGGTTGGGAAACTCACTTTATTCTTGGACAACAGTTTTAATGTTATTTTGGCATAAAAATTGAACATATAGAAAAGGATGAAAATAGTACTGACTTCTTTAGCTTTCGCTTTTACTGCTTTTACTGCTTTTGCACAAGGTGGTAGTGCTCGTGTTGCTTATATAGATATGGAATACATTTTAAAGCGTACTCCTGAATATATTGAAGCCACAATGCAATTGGAAAATAAGGCAAACCAATGGAAAAATGAAGTAGACACTAAAAAGTCGGAAATAAAAAAATTAAAAGATGAACTCTCTTCTGAAAGAATATTATTAACACGCGAACTGATTGAAGAAAAAGAGGAAGCTATTAGTATTTTAGAAAACAAGCTCTTGGACTATCAACAAAAGCGCTTTGGTACTCAAGGCGATTTAATTACCCAGAAGGTAATGTTGGCTAAACCAATTCAAGATCAAGTTTTTTCTGTAATTCAAGATATTGCGGATTCAAAAAAATACGACTATGTTTTAGACAAATCTTCAGAAGCTACGATGTTGGTTGCAACTAAACGCCACGATATTAGCGATCAGGTTATCCAACGTATGGTTCGAGCAAGGAGAAGACAAAACATGCCAGGAAAACAAGTTGAGGCCCTAGAAGAACTAGACAAACAACGTGACATAGCTGATTTAAGAAGAGAACGTCGAGAAGAACAAGAACGCTTGAAAAAAGATTTTAATCAAGCTCAAAAAGAAGGAAAAAACACTCCAACTCAAAGTTCAACCTCACAAGAGCAAGCTTCAAACAAACAAGAAGAAGCAATTGCTGAGTTAAAGAAAAAACAGGAAGCAATCGAAAATGAGAAAAAAAGAGCGCTTCAAGAATTAAAAGAAAAACAAGATTTGCTTGAGCAGCAAAAACAAGAGCGAATTGAACAACAAAAAAGAGAGTTAGCTGACAAACAAAAACAAATAGAAGAACAAAAACGTTTAGCTGCTGAGCAAAGAAAACTTCTACAAGAAGAAAAGCTTCGTGAAATACAGTTACAAAAAGAAGCTGCAGAAGCAGATCGACTCCGTCGTCAAGAGAAATTAGAACGAGAAAAACAGGAACGACTTAAAGCTGCGCAAAACACAAATAAAGGTTCTGAAAAACTTGATATCGAAAAACTAAAAGAAGAGCGAAGACTTTTTTTAGAACAAAAACAAGCCGAAATTCAAAAGAAAAAAGATGAAGCCGTTAAAGCACGTTTAGAACAGATTGAAGCCGTTAAAAAAGCCCAAGAAGAACGAAAACAACGGATTTTAAAAGAACAAGAAGAAAAAAGAAAAGAACTTCAAAGGAAAAAAGAAGAATTGCTAAAAAGTAAATAATAACAAAAAACAAATAATATATAAAATCAAAAATCGAGAAAAATGAAAAAAATGAAATCTTTACTAATCGCTGCAGTATTATTCTTTGGAGTAAGTCAGTCAGCAGTGATGGCACAATCAAAAACAGCTCACATCAATGTTCAGGAATTGATTACACAGTTACCGGACATGAAGAAAGCTCAAAGCGACATGCAAAAAATCGGAGAGAACTACGAAAAAGATTTCAGTACTATGATGACTGAATACCAGACGAAAGTTCAAAAATACCAGGCAGAAGCTAATACTGCTGGAGATATCAAAAACAAAGAGCGCGCGACTGAAATCGAAGAATTACAACAAAGAATTCAACAATTCCAATCTACAGCTCAACAAGATCTACAGAAAAAAGAAGTTGAATTAACTCAACCTATTTTTGAAAAAGCAAGATTAGCTATTCACAAAGTTGCTAAGGCAAAAGGTTACGAATATGTTCTTGACTCAACTATTGGTTCAGGAGTAATTATGGCTGAAGGTCCAGACTTAATGAATGATGTGAAAAAAGAATTAGGCGTTAACTAATTTTTATAAATACTACATTTTAAACGGCTCACCTAGGTGAGCCGTTTTTATTATCTTTGTATCTATGCAAAACGAAAAACCAATTGGTCTTTTTGACTCTGGAATCGGAGGAACATCTATTTGGTCAGAAGTAAATAAACTTCTACCAAACGAACATACTATATATTTAGCTGATAGTAAAAATGCTCCTTATGGCCAACGTACAAAACAAGAGATAATTAATTTATCCTTTAAAAATATTGACCTACTTCTAAATAAGGGATGTAAAACAGTTATTGTTGCTTGTAATACAGCAACCACTAATGCTATAGTTGAGATTCGAAAACAGTTCAATATTCCAATCATTGGTATCGAGCCGGCAATAAAACCTGCAGCACTTTTAACAAAAACCTCTAAAATAGGTATTTTAGCTACGAAAGGAACTATTACAAGTGAGTTTTTCGCATCCAAAGTAAAACTATATCATGATATTGAGATATACGAACAAATAGGCTATAATTTAGTACAACTCATTGAAAACGGCGATAAAGAAAGTCCAGAACTGCTACAACTTTTGAAAAGCTATATTAATCCAATGATTGATCAAGGCATAGACACTCTTGTCCTAGGATGCACCCACTACCCTTATTTAAAGCCTTTAATCACAACTTTTATCCCAAGTCATATACAAGTAATAGATTCAGGAAAAGCTGTAGCTAAACAGACTGAAAACATCTTAAAACAAAATCAACTTTTATCTTCTAGAAAAGAAAAAGGGACTGCTCTATTTTACACCAATAGCAATCCCGAAATATTAAAAAAATTCACGCCCGAAAACAGTCAAGTATCCTTTTTAGATTTTTAATCTTCTTTGTACCAACTTGAATACATAACGTAATTATTAGATATTCTTTCTATTTCTCCTGAAAATTCAGAAGCATTAATTTCTTTCACTTTTTGAGCTGGCACACCTGCATAGATTGTTCCTTCTTCAACAATTGTGTTCTGCGTTACAACAGCACCTGCTGCTATAATGGTATTGCTATGAATAACACAATTATCCATAATAATTGCTCCCATTCCTACTAAGACATTGTCATGTATCACACAGCCATGTACAATTGCATTATGACCTATAGAAACGTTATTACCTATTATCGTAGAATGTTTTTGATAAGTACAATGTACAACTGCTCCATCTTGAATATTCACTTTGTCACCTAAAACAATTGCATTAACATCTCCTCTTAGTACTGCATTAAACCAGATACTACATTGTTTTCCAATTGAAACATCCCCAACTATAGTTGCGTTTTCAGCAATGTAACAATCATCTGATATTTGCGGTTCAATTCCGCGAACTCCTTTTAAAATCATAGTTATAAAATAAAAAATCCCGATAAATATCGGGATTTTTAAATGAATTATATATTAACTTTTATAGTTATAAATTAAAAACGGCTTGATTTACATAACAAATCAATACCTAAAGTGATTTGATGAAAACCTCCATTACCAAATCGAACATCTCCTGTTAAGTGAGAATACGTATAAGCAACCATAAAGTTCTTATAATTCATCCCTACAAACGGAGTGATGTATTGCAACTTCTGATTCTTGATCTT
>JASLDM010000049.1 GCA_030151565.1 Flavobacterium sp.
CAAAACAAGAAAGTAGCTACATTATCAGGAGGAGAGAGAAACCGCCTTCACTTAGCAATGACGTTAAAAGAAGAAGGTAACGTACTTTTACTGGATGAGCCTACGAACGACTTAGACGTAAATACGCTACGTGCTTTGGAAGAAGGTTTGGAAAACTTTGCAGGATGTGCAGTAGTAATTTCCCACGACCGTTGGTTCTTAGACCGTATCTGTACGCATATCTTAGCGTTTGAAGGAGATTCGCAAGTGTACTTCTTTGAAGGATCGTTCTCAGAATATGAAGAAAACCGTAAGAAACGTTTAGGAGATGTTGCTCCAACACGTTTGAAATACAAAAAATTAGTTCGCTAATTTTAGAATTCTATTTTATATAAAAAAGCCGTAGTTCGCGAATGAACTACGGCTTTTTTTGTATGTATACTAAGCAACCTTAAAAGCTACTCAGATCGGGTTGTCATTATCCTCTAGTAAGCCAACCTCTTCTACTTGCTGTTGCTATGGCATAAGGAGTAATCCAAAAGAGGGTGAATAAGTAAAAAATACTATAGGGATACGCCCAAAACGATTCGGACACATTGTACTTTTTAGAATAAAAGAGCACTTGAATACTTGAAAAAATAAACGTACTCAATAAACTTGCACTTAAGAAAAGTAGGGGATGTGTCACTACAAAAAACAACATCAATAGAATTAAGGGGTAGGCCATAATAACCTTTAACCATTGATTCAATAATAATATTCTTGTTCCTGTTTTAGGTCCTTCTCTAAAGTCTGTAAAGGCAAATTTACTCATCATAATATTTTCGCGAACATTACTTCGCTCCCAACGGATAAACATTTTATACAAGTTTTTATAATGCTCCGGAGTATTGGTCAATACACGCGCATTGCGTTGAAACAACACGTGATAGCCTTGCTTTAAAATCATATTCGTCATAGCTCTATCCTCACCAATATCTGTTGGTTTCCCCATAAAAGTCTGTGTGATCCATTCGTTTAAACAATTTTTCACAGCCACACTTCGGTATGCAGCCAAGGCACCTGGCGTACACAATACAGACCCCAATACACTTTGAGCAGAACGGATAAACTCAAAACTAAAGACAAAACTTACGTTTAACATTCTCGGAATTTTTGCCTCTTTGTTGTTCAACACTTGTACATTTCCGCCAACAGCTCCACATTTTGGATTGTGAATAAAGGGACTTACCAAGTTGCGCAGGGTGTCTTTTTTTACAATTGAGTCACTATCTACGGTTACAAATACTTCTCCCAAACCAAGGTTAAACCCTCGGTATAGGGCGTGACGCTTTCCTTTGTTTTTAGGTTGCTGGTAAATCGAAACGCGATCGCCTAAATATTCTTTAGCCTTCAACATCCAAGCCCAAGTATCGTCACGGCTACCATCGTCAATAGCTATTATTTCAAGCTTTTCGTGTGGATAATCGCTGTCGGCTAAGCTTTTTAAAGTATGCCATACCAATTCCCCTTCATTGTATGCCGGCACTAAAACGGTACACGTAGGCAAGGCCTCATCCGATACAGATGCAATGGGTTTGTAGCGAAGGTATAGCCCCAAGATAAAAGCCAAAAAGCTAACCTTCAAAACAAGCAACGTAAAAGTAACACCCATTAATAAGGGCCCCCAAGCCGTATTCATTCGCTCGGCGTGCACTTTTTCGAAATAAGGCTGCAATTCAATAACTAAAAATAAGGCGGCAAGCATCAGCAAGAATGTTCCTATCAGCACAAAATAATCAGATGTTTTTAAAGAACAATCCACAATTCGATGCCAAAACTTACTTGGTCGGTCGGGTTTTAGGACTCCATTTTCTGAACTCCCGTTAGGATTAGAAACAAGTGTTCCTGTGTTTTTATTGGATACTTTCATAATTTAAGGCTTATAATTAAAATAGTAATGCGCACACTAGCGCACGTATAGATGTAGAAAATGATTCGTACAGAACTAGTTGATAGCAATCAGTTGCTAGATATCTAATTAGGTTCAACTACTATGCCATCGCCGTTTATCAGGGATTACCGCTAGCACTGTGTAGCGCTATATGGGCAATGTGTAGAAAGCAACAACACTTCTCAGAATGTAACGTTCTTTTGGTTTTTCAACAAAACAGAAGCGTATAAGGACTGTTTGCGAGCCTTTGGGCAAAGGTAGTTTCGACTGATTTTATATAAAGTCTTTACTTTTCACTACATTTGACTACAATACCCAAATTGTATTCCTTAGCTTAAAAACAACTTCATTTATGAGTAAAATAGCCGCTCTTTTAAAAAAAGCATCTAAGACAAATTTGACAAAAGCGGAAGCAGCCCAAGTGCGAGAACTAGAAGCCGTAACAGCCGGGCATTATGTGGCATTTGTAGATGATGGACCGGAGAGTTTTGATGTTCAAATACAACTGGAAGAAGACCGAGTGGTTGCGCAACAATGCGATTGTTCACAAACAAGGGGAACCTGTTGGCACAAAACCGCTGTTTTGCTCCGTCTGTCTGATCTTGTTTCTAACGGCATTTTAAGCGCTCCAAATCAAGATGTGGTAAAGACTTCTAAAAGACGCAGAAAGCTTTCTGAAAGCGAACTCCTTTTGCAGGATTTGAATCCTTCAACCGTTTCGCAATGGTTGGCAGAAGTGTTTAAAAAGAACAAACCTTTGGAACAGCAATTTCTATTGGCTTTTGCTACCGTTCAAAAGGAATACAATACCGCAGAAGTGGCTGATATCATCAATAAATCGATTGATTCTGTTTTAAAAAACCGCAAAAAAGCAGCTGCTAAAGAAATTAAAAAGGTAGTCGATTTATTGACGCAAGCCCTAGACCCTATTGAGTCGTTTATATGGTTGCACCTACAAGAGCCCCTAAGTTTTGAAATTGCGGCCGAAGTGCTGAAAACCATTGCAGCCTTTGAAAAGCGAATCATTCACAACAGCAATCGTTTAGATAAATTTACCCAACAGTTCTTACATCGTTTTTCATTGCGACTCAATCACATTAAAGACGATGCTATTTGGGAACAACTCGTGGTACAGTTACTAACGCCACTATACGATTATAAAGAACTCCGCACAGCTCCATTTGAGTTTTTATTGCTGAGTGAGATTTATGCAACCGCTACTGACAAACGCAAGGAGGAGTTGGCTTTACAATTTGAAAAATTGTTGCAGAGTTATCAAAAAAAGGAACTCAAACTAAAGGCTGTTATTAGTGCCTTTTATCTAAATGTATTTATTGAGCAAAACAGATTTGCTGCCAATTGGAGTTATTTTGAACCTATTCATTATGAAAATGACTATAATTTACTGCTCTTGAATCAATTGAAAGATATAGACCCGCTCTTAACCATTAAATATTGCAGAAATATTATGCGACACAATGTGCGCAAAGAGTACAACAAGCCCTATCAAGCCCTGATTGATGCTTTGCGTTATGAAGTATAAAGCACACCGCTCGATGCGATAACATAGCAGCCCTAAAGAATACAGCGAACCTATTGCGTAGAAATAAAAAAGGAGCCTTCAATGAAGACTCCTTTTTTGGTATTTCGGTTAAGCACAAGATGCTTATTGTTTTTGTTCTTTATTGAAGTAAACAAGGTAGTAATACATTTGTTTTTCTTCGTCCCAACCTTTTTCTACAAATTTCTCTGCACTTTCTGGGTTGATAAAGTCTAATTTAATTTGAATGTTAGTATCCAGATTAATTACGTTTTTAATTTTCTTACGTACATCCGTTACCGCATTATTAGCAATAGGGAAGTTGGTCGTGTCCTCAATGCTGTATTTCTCTCCACGATCTACTTTGTAGTTTTTAAACTCAGAAATTAAATCTGGATTATCGATTACTTCGTTCAAGAAGTTTGTTTCTTCAAACTCGTCATTTTTAGCGAAATAATTCACAGAACGGTTCATAAACATCACTTCTTCTTTTTTGTCTTCTGCTGGTAAAACTACGTCTTTAGCAAAATCCTGACAGAATTTTAAGTACTTTTTAGTCATAAAGTTCTCATCTTGGAACGCATCTACCGAAAGGAAATGCTCCAACCAATAGCGCGCATCATAGCGGTTGCTATCAATAGTCAAGATTTTATAACCTTCTTCTTTTTTGTAGTTGAAGATCAAACATCCTTTATCCAATTTATTCAAGTTGATCCCTTGTTGAAGGATCATCTCTAGGTTGCTTCCTTTTTCTTCAAACTGTAAAAAGTCAGCTTTAATTTCACTTTTGAAAATTCCGATAGCATCAACTACGTTATTGTCAATCGATACGTTTGTCAAATACGCAACATAAACCTCTCCGTTTTTAATATGCGGATGGTTTGATTGTTCAAATAAATGCCTTGTGATTTTTTTAGATACTTCGTGCACGTTACTTGCAGAAGGAGCATTGAAAAGTTCATTTGCATAGTTGAACATTTCATTGAATTCTAAATCTACATCATGTGCAAACTGAAAATAGTTTTCTTCTTTCTCTCTAAAAGGTTTGAAGAAATATTCTTTTAACAGCGGTGCAATCTCATCATTTAAGTGATAAGGTTCGTCCGATAAAAAGAAAGCTTCATTACGGCTTTTGTTTCCTACTCTATGAATAGATAGGGTTTCAATATGAGCATTGAATAGATTAATCATAACAATAAAAAAATAAGGCGGGCAAAATAACCCGCTTGGTATTAATACTTATAAATCAGAAATAAGGTGGAACTGGTTAGTTCCAAGTGTCTTCGTATCCGAAATCTTCAAAGCTATCATCGCCTTCAAAAAGATCGTAATCCTCATCATCAAATCCATCGTTAAACTCTCCATAGATATCTTCATTCGATACTGGATTTGCTGTATAGTTTCTTTCAGGAACATCAGAAGGAATTTCTCCGTGTACAAAAAGGACCTCTGGATAACTCACACCACTTTCTTCTTCTTCCACAGCAGCAAGTTCCACAAAGAAAGTCCACATATTCAAGAAGTCATACACATAAATAATCTTTGTGTTTTCTTCGTCCAATATAGAACTAAGGATGCAAGAACCCATCGTTTTGTGATCTCCTGGTTCTTCACCGGTGTCGAATAGCGAAATCTCTTCTTCCAATTGCGTCCATTCGTCGTCGCAAGCGTAAAAAGAAGCCGCTTCCATACCGTCAAAACCAAAGGCATTAACGATTGCATTGTGTAAATCTTCTAGTGAATCGTCCTCCAAAATCGCAATATCTCTAAAGATATCTTCTTCAGTATCAAGGATTACTCGGAATTTATAAACCATAATATTTTCTTGGGATTTGTAAAACACAAATTTAAACTTAATATTGTTTAAACAACAAAATATCGGGCTAATTTCTAATATTTTTATGAATTAATCCTACGACTATTGACTCTCAATTTATTACAGCTTAATTCCTTTTTTTGGTTTTGCCGGCGACTGTTTTTTGAATCGCAAATGCCATCTAGTACGTCCAAAAGAATTTGAGATACTCTTCAAACAAGCCCTCAGAAAGCAGTTTAACACCATAAGCAAGGTATAAGGTAAAAGCATCGCGTTTTGCGCTCTAAAGAAACAGCAACCACCTACCTCAGCAGTGTAGTTGTAGCCGATGGGTTGTAAGGCTTTGGCAATGCCCCAATTTAAAACGAATACCAAACCCAAAAGCATCTTGATTTGGTAGAAAATATGAACATTGTAGTTATTTTGACATCATATGAACGAAAAAAAACCGTTTTTTTCGACCTCAAATCCTTGCAACCCCCTATGGATATTGAGTTTGAAAGGGGTTCGTATAGTGATTGTTAGCAGATACGTCGTAGATACCTCGTAAATACTACACCTAGAGGCCTTTTTTGCGAACCATCTCCGATTTATCTACAACTAACCCCTAAAGGAGTTAGGGGCAAACCCAGTAAGCACAAGGGTTTTGGCTATTTTCGATAAAACGGATCGTGTTGCTATTGGGGCTTATTTTTCCAATTTTGAAGGATTATTGTTCAAAAGCAAGGTACTAGGAGGAGAGAGGCATAAAAAAAAGTCCCCTTGCAACGGCAAGAGGACTTTGATTTATGGTTTAGAAATTGGGACTCAGATTGTACTTTTTATAGAAAGTATTGATGATGTCTACCACCTCATCTGATGAATCTACAATCTTGATTAAGTTCATATCTTCTGGACTGATGGTCTTGTATTTTTCTAGGAATACATCTTTAATCCAATCGATTAATCCAGACCAAAATTCAGTACCAACAAGGATAATAGGAAACTTAGCTATTTTCTTTGTTTGAATAAGTGTTATTGCTTCAAAGAGTTCATCTAAAGTTCCGAAACCTCCCGGCATTACTACAAACCCTTGTGAATATTTTACAAACATTACTTTGCGCACAAAAAAGTAGTCAAACTGTAAGTTTTTATCGTTGTCGATATACGGGTTAAAGTGCTGTTCAAATGGAAGCTCAATGTTCAATCCGGCAGAAATGCCTTTTCCTAAATGCGCTCCTTTGTTTCCAGCCTCCATAATTCCAGGGCCACCACCAGTGATGATTCCATAACCAGCTTGGCTTATTTTGTATGCAATCTCTTCGGCTAATTGGTAATATTTATCTTCTTTTTGTGTTCGTGCAGAACCAAAAATAGACACACAAGGCCCAATTCGTCCCATTTTCTCATATCCGTTTACAAATTCAGACATGATTTTAAATATCGCCCACGAATCATTCGTCTTAATTTCATTCCAAGTTTTTTGTTTCAATTTATCTTGGATGCGCTCTTCTTCATTTACAAATTTCTCCATTTCTTTTCCTTTTTATTAAAGCTCTAATTTTAAAAATTGAGCCGTATAACTTTTTTTATTTTTGATGATTTCCTCAGGTGTTCCTTTGGCAACCAATTGTCCTCCTTGACTTCCGCCTTCATATCCAATATCGATGATATAATCCGCTAATTTAATAACGTCTAGGTTGTGCTCAATGATCAAAACCGTATTTCCTTTCTCAACCAGAATTTGAATCACTTCCATCAAAACACGGATATCCTCAAAATGTAAGCCAGTTGTTGGTTCATCTAAAATATAAAAGGTATTTCCGGTATCTTTTTTAGATAATTCCGACGCTAACTTAATACGTTGTGCTTCACCACCAGATAGGGTAGTACTTTGCTGTCCTAGGGTGATGTAGCCCAAACCAACATCTTGAATGGTTTTTAGCTTGCGATAAATCTTAGGGATGTTTTCAAAGAAATCGACCCCTTCATTTACGGTCATTTCCAAAACGTCGGAGATTGATTTGCCTTTGTAGCGTATCTCTAATGTTTCGCGGTTAAAACGCTTTCCTTGACAGGTTTCACATTCCACATATACATCTGGCAAAAAGCCCATTTCAATGGTGCGCACTCCAGATCCCTCACAGGTATCGCATCGCCCACCTTTTACGTTAAAGCTAAAGCGCCCTGGTTTGTAACCACGGATGGCCGCTTCTGGTGTTTGCGCAAAAAGGTTTCTAATGTCAGAGAAAACCTCGGTATAGGTAGCGGGATTTGATCTCGGTGTACGACCAATCGGACTCTGATCAATAGCAATTACTTTATCGATAAACTCCAGTCCTTTAATTTTTTTATAAGGCTGTGGTTTTTTCACACCATTAAAGAAATGTGCATTCAGAATCGGGTAGAGGGTTCCGTTGATCAGGGTTGACTTACCCGAACCAGAAACTCCCGTTACACACGTTAAAGTTCCCAACGGAATTTCTACCGTTACGTTCTTTAAGTTGTTACCAGTAGCGCCTTCTAGTTTTAGCGTATGTCCGTTCCCTTTACGGCGTTCTGCCGGAACTGCAATCTCGAGCTTTCCGTTTAGATAATTCGCCGTAAGCGTGTCTTCTTTCAACAATTCCGCAGGTGTACCCGCACTGATTATTTTACCACCGTTTTTTCCAGCTTTAGGTCCAATATCAATGACGTAATCGGCACGCAAAATCATATCCTTATCGTGCTCAACCACCAAGATTGAGTTACCGATATCGCGCAATTGCTCCAAAGATTTAATCAAGCGTTCGTTGTCGCGCTGATGCAGACCAATACTCGGTTCGTCCAAGATATATAAAACCCCTACCAATTGCGATCCAATTTGAGTAGCCAATCGAATGCGTTGTGCCTCTCCACCAGACAAGGTTCTTGAACTTCGATTCAAGGTAAGGTAATTAAGTCCTACATCTTTTAAGAACGATAAACGCGTTACAATCTCTTTTAAGATTTCCGTAGCAATGCTTTCTTGTTTTTGGGTAAGCAATTTTGGAAGCTCTTCAAACCAAGTGCTCAAAGTTTCCACATCCATTTGAATTAACTCACCTATATTTTTTTCGCCTATTCTAAAATAAAGCGCTTCTTTTTTCAATCGGGTTCCTTCACATTCCGGACAATCAATCTCGTCCATATATTCCTTTGCCCAGCGTTTGATGCTCGCCGTAGCATTTTCGTCAAACTGATCTTTGATGAAATTGGAAACACCTTCAAAATCTATTTTATAGTTTTTAGTAATCCCCGCCACTTTAGATACCACCGAGAAGCTTTCTTGACCACCGTAAAGGATAATCTCCATAGCTTCTTTAGGAATGTCCTTAATAGGGTCAGACAGACTAAAGTTATACTTCTGTGCAATGATTTCCAATTGGCTAAATATCCAAGACTTCTTATGTGGGCCAATAGGAGCCAAGGCGCCGTTTTTAATCGATAAATCGTAGTTTGGGATAATCTTGTCTAAGTTGATCTCGTTAATCGTTCCTAGACCATTACAACGCTCACACGCCCCCTTAGGCGAGTTGAACGAAAAATTATTAGGTTCGGGTTTGGAATACGAGATTCCAGAACTTGGACACATCAAGTGACGACTAAAGAAACGCAATTCTCCACTGTCTTGTTCCAAGACCATAATGATATCATCACCGTGGTGCATTGCTGTTTTGATACTTTCGCTCAAGCGTTGCTGTGTAGATTCTTCGCCGTCTATAACCAAGCGATCAATCACGATTTCAATGTCGTGGGTTTTGTAACGATCCACTTTCATTCCGCGTTCCAAATCCACTACTTCTCCGTCTACGCGAACCTTTAGAAATCCTTGTTTGGCAATTTGCTCAAACAATTCTCTATAATGTCCTTTTCGAGATCGAATGATAGGGGCAAGTATGGAAATGCGTTTTTCTTTGTAATCTTCCAAGATAAGCGCTTGAATCTGCTCATCGGAATAGCTTACCATTTTTTCGCCAGTATTGTAGCTGTAGGCATCTGCCGCACGTGCATAGAGCAAACGCATAAAGTCATAGATCTCCGTAATGGTTCCCACGGTAGAGCGCGGACTTTTATTGGTTGTTTTTTGCTCAATAGCAATAACGGGCGATAGGCCATCAATTTTATCCACATCTGGGCGTTCCAATCCACCTAAGAATTGACGTGCATAGGCCGAAAAGGTTTCGATATAGCGACGTTGTCCCTCGGCATAGATGGTGTCAAAAGCCAATGAGGACTTGCCCGATCCTGATAAACCCGTAATAACAACAAGTTGCTCACGTGGAATTACAACATCGATGTTCTTTAAATTGTGAACTCTAGCTCCTAAAACTTCAATAGTATCTTCTGTTTTCAACATAAAATATTTTGCGAATTCACAAAGATACTCCTTTTCTCTAGTTTTTTGAAACAGAACTTCTTAAGAATGCTATAATTTTTAACGAACTAAAAGGGGCTAAAAGGACAGTATTTCTAGTTGTACGCAGACTGAAACCCTCCTTAGTGTGCTTTGTGAATGCCTCGTAGGTAATTGCTAGGCTTTTTTAGTTATTTTAGCGTATTGGAGTAGGTCTGGTTATGCAAACGCTATTGGTTGGCTAAGGCGTTTGCGCTTGCACAGAAGCCTCCGTTGCAGAATGAGGATTTAATAGTTTAAAATATGAAAAAATTAAAGTACTTGGGAATTTTTGTATTCTTAGTTTCTTGTGCCAGTACGCCCAATACGGCTGTTGTTACGAACTTAATAAACATTAAAACATTTGAAATCACGGAACTATCTAAGGATCCTACGTATGGACACTCAGCGAAAAACCCGATACAAGTGGGCGGTGTTTCTAAAAATGAAGGACCTAGGAATGAGAGGCGTTTTTTGAATGCCCTTGCCGGTCCGAATGGCGAACGCGTTACCTACTACAGAGCGGGGAGTTGTTGTCCAATCAAAAGTAAAAATGATTTGATGGGCTCCGGATCTGTGTTCTTAGACAACTATCGTGTTACTTGGGAAGGTGCAAAGGATACGGTGTCTATCTACATCAATATGTATGATGCGGGAGTTTTAAAAGCACCTGTTGGGTTTACCATTAAAAACTAGAACCGCTTTTCTTTGCCTTACTTATCCGTAAAAAACACCCCTTGTTGGACGTGAACTTAAAACTAAAACACCCTAAAAAGCGCGATGCTTTATAGGGTGTTTGTATATATTGCTTGTTAAATACGCGTGTTTCATTCTTATTTAACTCCTTTTTGTAAAAAGGCTTCCAAACTTTCTTCAGACCAATTCACGCTCTTAGCGTGTTTGGCAGGTGTCGCTTGTTTTACGCTTTTAACGGGTAAAACTTCCTTGACATTTTTTGTTGGTTCTTCTTGTGTAGGCAGATCTAAAGCGCCCTTTTCAAAGCCAATTCGCTTTCCTTCCAAATCATAGTAAATACCCGCTTCTCTCCAACCTATAAATTCACCGTTGAACCCATAGAGTTCGTTTTCATTTTCTGAAACATAGTAGGTTGTAGGTTTTCCATTCCACAAATAGATAACAACTTCTTCTTGTGCTAAGAAATTGCTGTATGCAACGGCTTTTCCCTGTTTGTCGTAAATAGTTACCTCAAGGTGTTCGGGATCGGGATGTTTATTTGCGTTATCATCACTCACGCAAGCTGTGAAAAGTGTCAAGCAAAAAAAACTTGAAAGTAGGTATTTCGTCATTTGAATTTATTTAGAGTGGCAATTTAGTACATTTAACAATTGGTGCCAAATTGCTTTTGGCAGAAATGTTTTTTTTACTCTAAAGCCTGTATTCAGGTGTAGCTTGAATTGTTTTCTAGATTTTAGGCTAAATAAACAAGGTGGATACGTCCAAAAGCACATTATGTGTTGTAGCTTTGTACGTCTAATCGAGATTAAAATTAATACAAAGAAATATGATTACTTATCAAGAGATAATGGATCGGTTAAAGGCTGTTGGCGACAAAGTTTTTTACATTCCAATGACTGCCTCTGCAATTGCAGATTTAGAACAACAAGTAGGTATTGCCTTTCCTGAATATTACCGTGATTTTTTGTTGCACTTTGGATTGCACCAAGATTTTATTCCGGGTCTTTTTACCAATGCAGAAGATTTTATTGAACAAAATAAGTATTTACAAGAATCTGTGCCTGATTATTTAATGATAGGCGATAATGGAGGAGAGGACTATTGGATTTTGCGTACCGTAAAGGTAAAGAGTCAGCGTATCTTCAATTGGATAGACGATGAGATTGAAAAAACTGATTTTACCTTTGAAGATTTAATCGCGTATGCCCTTGCTCAATTGGAGCAAGAAGATGTAGTGTTGCTTGATAATTCTGAAAAAAGTTGGTGTGTACAATTTGCGATCACTACTGCAAATGAGGAGGCACTATACAAGGCTTTGCCTTTGAAACTGACAAGTACGTGGACCTTAATGGAACAATCGGAAGCGGGTGTGGATGAGTATGTAGCACAAGCCGTTTTAAATAATAATCCTATCGAAATAAGCAGATTGACTTACGGTTCGGGAAGTGCACCTATGTACTTCATTGACTATAAAGAAAGTTTGGACAGCGTTAAAAAACAAGGTCTTATCAGACAATGGAAGGCGGTTTTGGAAAAGGAGTTCCCTGAGTTTAACTTGGTGGATTACGGTATTTTACCTTCCGATTTTGATATGAATTAAGCAGTATTCTTTAGAAATAAGCGTTATAAAATAAGATCCCAACCGTACTACGTTGGGATTTTTTGGTTCTACTACTTTCTAACCCGGTGCTGGCTTTTGTAAACTGTTTCTATTTAAGCAATTAATCGTGCTGAAATACGGTTTTCCGTATCTACTATTTGTAAACCTATTTTACTTTTACAATAAGCAGGTTGCTTGTTTCTAAATCACAACGAGATAAGTTATCGCTAAGGTATATATATCAAGTTTAAAAACAGCAAGTATGAGTCAATCAGATAACGGAGGATGCTTGGGTATTGCTCTCTTTTTAGTTTATATCCTAGCCTGGATAGGATCGGGGACGATTGCCTGGAATTGGATCGAACCCACAAGTTTTACCACCGCCTTAATCTTTCTTCTCGTATGGGGAATTATTGGCTATATAGCACAGCTAATTGGTATGCTTGTACTGGCTTTACTTGGTGAAATGATGAATAAATAAGCTAAAATTGTAATAATTACTAATTATTTCCGAACTTAGATAGAGCTATCAGCAGTTGCAGATTACGCTTACTAATTAGTGATAACCTTACCCTTGACCAAAATGAAAAACATTGCAGAAAAGATTATTTACAGTATTGTAGTTGTTTCTCAAAAAATGCAAGATCAAGCAACCCTTACATTTGTAAACGATTTAATTACTTCTTATACCCAACAACTCGATTCTAGGTATTGGAAGGAACTCGAGACTAAAAAAATTGACAAAGAAAGTATCGGTTTTCAATTACTCAGAGCACACGATTTAAAACTCGGTTCGACCGCTAACGAAGGTGTTTCTGGTGGACAATACGTATTGGAATCCTTGCTTTTTGTTTTCGAAAATTTGCATTTAAGTCGAAATGCTATGGAAAAGGTAATTATCAAATATTCGGCAGAAAATAATTTAGATGCAAGAACCTTTTTATCGATAGAGAAGTTTCAGAAATTCATATACAACATCTTTTATTCGAAAGACAAACACAAGGCTTATACCTCGCTCGTGTTTTCGTTTCACCTACTGTG
>JASLDM010000096.1 GCA_030151565.1 Flavobacterium sp.
ATATGACTACGCTCAAAACGGTGTGGAGTTAAAAAGAAACATTCGCGAGTACTGGTGGAAATCAATGGTACAAATGCACGAAAATATTGTAGGAATAGATGCCTCAATCTTTATGCATCCAACCACTTGGAAAGCCTCTGGACACGTTGACGCTTTTAACGACCCGTTAATTGATAACAAAGACAGTAAAAAAAGATACCGAGCAGACGTCTTACTGGAAGACTACTGTGAGAAACTATATCAAAAAGCACAGAAAGAAATCGAGAAAGCTAAAAAACGCTTTGGTGAGTCTTTCGACGAAGAACAATTTGTAGCGACCAACCCAAGAGTTGTAGATTACTTAGCTAAGAAAAAAGAAATCTTAGAACGTATGGCTCGTGGATTAGACTCAGGAGATTTAGCTGATGTAAAAGCATTATTCGAAGAGTTGGAAATTGCAGACCCAGAAACAGGTTCTAAAAACTGGACTGAGGTACGTCAATTCAACTTGATGTTTGGTACGAAACTAGGTGCTTCTGCGGACTCTGCTATGGATTTATACTTACGTCCTGAAACAGCGCAAGGTATTTTCGTAAACTTCTTAAACGTTCAAAAAACAGGACGTATGAAGATTCCTTTTGGTATCGCTCAAACAGGAAAAGCCTTCCGTAACGAAATCGTTGCAAGACAGTTCATCTTCCGTATGCGTGAGTTTGAACAAATGGAAATGCAATTCTTCGTGAAACCCGGAGAAGAAATGAAATACTATGAGTACTGGAAAGCGACTCGTCACAAATGGCACTTATCTTTAGGTTTGGGAGCTGAAAACTACCGTTTCCACGACCACGAGAAATTAGCGCACTATGCGAATGCTGCTACTGATATCGAGTTTAACTTCCCTTTTGGATTTAAAGAATTAGAAGGGATCCACTCTCGTACTGATTTTGACTTGAAAGCACATGAGAAATTCTCAGGTAAAAAACTTCAATTCTTTGACAACGAGACCAACTCCTCTTATGTTCCTTACGTAGTAGAAACATCTGTAGGTCTTGACCGTATGTTCTTATCTGTTTTCTCTAAATCACTTCAAGAAGAAACCTTAGAAGATGGAAGCACAAGAACCGTATTGAAATTACCTGCCGTATTAGCTCCTACAAAAGCAGCTATTTTACCGTTGGTTAAAAAAGATGGTTTACCAGAAATCGCAAAAGAGATCATTGAAGATTTGAAATGGGATTTCAACGTTGCTTATGATGAAAAAGATGCTGTTGGACGTCGTTACCGTCGTGCTGATGCATTAGGTACGCCATTCTGCATTACAGTGGACCACCAAACCTTAGAAGACAAAACAGTTACTATTCGCCACAGAGATACGATGAAACAAGACCGTGTAGCAATTGCCGATCTTAAAAACATCATCAACGAAGAGGTGTCTATCAAAAACTGGTTGAAAAAGATGCAATAATCATCTTACATCAACTCTAAATACATGAAACCGAAACTGTTAAAAAAACAGTTTCGGTTTTTTTTTAACTCTATTTCACCATCCTTTTCGTATATTAGAGTCACTTAAAAGCTACTTCTTAATCTACATTAAGTATTTTTTTATAAAAAGGTACCTAAATTTGTTAAACATAAAATCAAAAAATATGAAAAAAATATCATTATTACTTGTTGCTGTTCTTTTTTCAGTAACTAGTTTCGCACAATCAACGTGGACCGTTGATCCTATGCACTCATTTTTGAATTTTTCGGTAAAACATTTAGGGATTTCATTTGTTGACGGAAAATTCGATCAGTATGAGGGAACGTATACTGGAACAAAAGAAGATTTATCTGACGGCGTATTTAACTTTACAATCAAAACAAATAGCATCAACACTGGTGTAGAAATGCGAGATAATCACTTGCGAAGTGGAGATTTCTTTGATGTAGAAAAGTACCCTACTCTAACTTTCGAATCAAAAAGTATTAAAAAAGTAAAAGGTCAACACTATCAGTTAGATGGTTTTATAACAATAAAAGGGATTAAAAAACCTATCAGCTTTGACTTAAATTATGGCGGTTCACTAAAAGACGACGGGAATGGAAATGAACGCATTGGTTTTCAAGCAAAAACCACTTTAAATCGCTTTGATTTTGACATTGCATACGATCCTACTGGACAAGCAATTGCTCAAGATATTGCACTAATTATCAATTTAGAGTTTATCAAAAATAAATAATCCTTACAACTAAAGTTTTTTAATTTGTTATTTTAGCTAAAGAGTCCTTGTACAAATACAAGGACTCTTTTATTTAACGACTAATTTCTGACGCTTCAACACTATAAATACCTGATTGATCCAGTATAGCTTCATCAATCATTATAGAGGCTAATCTCGAAACCAGAACAGCTTTATAGTTCTTCAATATTCCTATCTTATTACAAAAAACCAATATTTTTTCCATCAAACGCTCTCCTGCCCGATCAGAGTTTGGTCGTAGAAGCAAACTTGGCCTCAAAATCACCAATCGCTGAAAAGATAAAGAACAAACTGCCTCTTCCAACTGCCCTTTCATTTTACTATAAAAAAACAACGCATTTGAATGCGCTCCTTTAGCAGAAACCAAAACAAATTTAGATACCTTATTTTCAGCACAACTTCTTGCAAAATCATATTGATATTGATAATCTACTTCCCACTGCTTTTCTTTACTACCTGCCTGCTTTAATGTTGTGCCCAAACAAGAAAACCCTACGTCGCCAACAACCAAATCACTCCAAGATTCACTTTTTTTGAAATCAACAATATGCGCTCTTAATTTAGGATGAGAAACTCCTATGTTTCTACGAGCAAAAATTACTACTTCCGTAAAACGAGAATCCTCTAACAATTTTGCTATCAATTCCTTACCAGTAGCCCCAGAGGCGCCAATTACAAGTGCTTTCATAATAATTGATTATGTATACTTTTAGTTACCCTCCACAAAATACCATTTATCATCTTCATATTTAAAAAGAGATTCTTCTAGATGAACTTGAGGCTGAAGTTGCTTGTCTAAATAAAAGGCTTTGAAACATACAATAGTTTCCGAGTACTTTTGAACCTCCAATTTCATCCAAGTACTTTCTTTTGCCCATAATTCAATATCCTTCTTTTTATAAAACCGCCTATTTTTAGGCAAAGTTGTTTCTATAATATAATCCACACACGCTAATACATACGCTGTATATCGAGAACGCATTAACGCAACCGCCGTAGGCGCTTGCTTTGCACTTGTCAAGTATGGTTCGCAACACTGCACGTAGAGTTGTCCACTGCAACAAGGACACCTTTCAACTTTACTCATTAAATTTTATTTTCTAAGTCTTCTAGAATTTTCAAAAACTTACCGTATCGAACGATTTCCTCATCTGCTTGTGCAAAATCCAATTGTTCGTATATATCTTCCCTTAAAATGGTTATTTTCTCAATTGCTTCATCCGACTTCTTTTGTGCCACCAAAACGAGCAATTGCATAACTTCTTGTTCTAACTTTTCCAATTCGTTTTATTTATTTATAAAGACAAAGGTATAACCTTCTGAGTAAATTAATCAACTAAAATATTTTCACTAACTTTAATACAAAGAATATATTTATGCTCAAAGATCTAATAAACCTTGTTTTTCCAAAGTTGTGTTTTGGATGTCAAGAAATTTTACTAGAGAATGAAAACATTCTTTGTGTGAATTGTCTTGCACATTTGCCCTATACAAATCAACATAAAATTACAGATAACGCTGCGTATCAGAAATTCTATGGACGAATCCCCATAGAGTTTGCAGCTTGTTTTTTATATTATTCTAAGAAGGGAAAGATTCAAAATTTGATTCACCAATTAAAATACAACAACCATCCCGAAATTAGTTATTATTTAGGAAAAATGTATGCATTACAATTAAAAGAGACGTCGTTGGACCTTTCTTTTGATGCTATAATCCCTACTCCTCTTCACCTAGACAAAATGAAAAGCAGAGGTTATAATCAAGTTGCAGGTTTCGCAGAAGCACTTGCAGAGGTTTTTAAAATCCCTATTGAAAATAACATTCTTTACAAAACAAAGAATATCAAATCGCAAACTAAAAAAAATCTATTTGAAAGAACTTCTAAAACTGAGGAAAAGTTTGAAGTTCGATTTACAGACGAGCATTATGGAAAACATTTTCTTTTGATTGACGATATTTTGACGACAGGCGGCACCCTAGAGTCTTGCGGAAAAAAGTTGCTTCAAATCCCGAATTCAAAACTTAGCTTACTTTGTTTAGCTTATACGCTATAAACTTTTAATCGCTATATTTTATTACTAAAAAATATAGTTGTTTCTTTGCTCCATAAACGTTTTTCATATGATTAAAGCTCGCTTTCTTATCGCTTTTGTGATCGTAACTCTATGTTTTTCCAATTGTGCCAAACGCGGCTACATTACTGGAGGAGAAATCGATACCTTACCACCAGTTTTACTTTCTAGTAATCCGAAAAACTTATCAATCAATTTCGACAAAAAGGAATTCAAGCTTTATTTTGATGAATATGTGAAATTAAAAAACATCAATCAGAATTTAATTGTGTCTCCTCCAATGGACGAAATGCCCGACATTACTCCAATGGGCAATGCAAGCAAAGTAGTTACTATAAAAATTAAAGACACCTTAAGGCCAAACACAACCTATAGCTTTAATTTTGGCGAAAGTATTGCAGACAATAACGAAGGAAACGTATTTCCTCAACTTAAATACATTTTTTCAACAGGAGAATACATCGATTCATTAAAAATAAGTGGAACTATTCATTCTATACATCAACGCAAAACAGACAACTTTGTAAATGTAATGCTATATGATGCAACTACTTTTACCGATTCGACTGTTTATAAAGAAAAACCACTTTACGTTACCAATACATTAGATAGCCTTACAAGTTTCACTATAGAAAACATCAAAGAAGGAAGCTATAAAATTATTGCGTTAAAAGATAAAAACAATAATTACAAATTTGACCCTGCTCAAGATAAAATAGCCTTTTTAGAACAAACAATTACCGTTCCTACTGAAGAAAACTTGGCTTTAAACCTTTTTAAATCCGAAGAGAAATTTAAAGCTCACCGTCCTTCACAAGTTTCAGAAAATAAATGGTTTCTTCCATATAACGGAAATACAGATAGTATTAAAGTTAGTATTTTCAATAATGAAGAACGATTATCTAGTCTTGTCACAAAGCTTTCTGGAAAAGATAGTTTACAAGTTTGGTTGCCTAAAATTGAAACAGACTCTTTATACTTCGATGTGCAGAATCGTGAATTTTCAGAACGATTTACTGTCCGCCCTAGAGTCAAAATGAAAACAGTGGATACATTAAGTATTAGTGCAAAACAAACAAATGTTTTGGAACTTAGAGATCAATTTGTTTTAATAGCTAAAACACCTGTCTCAAAAATAGACTCTTCAAAAATTTTGTTTACAGACAAAGATTCTACTACTATTCCTTTCACATTTATAAATGAAGTTCAAGAACAAAGCATACTTTTTGACTTTGAAAAAAAAGAGTTAGAAAACTATAAAATGGAATTACTTCCTGGAGCAATTACAGATTTTTTTGGTCAAGAAAATGACTCCCTTTTATTTCGCTTCAAAACAAAAGAAAAAACAGACTATGGGAATTTAACTGTAAAGTTGCAAAACGTAAAACGATTCCCTTTTATACTTGAAATTTTAGACAGCAAAGAAAATGTAGTAGCACAACATTACAGTGAAAACGAAACTTCAATCCCTTTTTTACTATTACCCCCTAGAATATACCTATTACGTTTAATATACGATGATAATAAAAATAGAAAATGGGACTCAGGTTATTATTTCGACCAAATTCAACCTGAAGAAGTGATCTATTATCCAGAAGAATTGGATGTTAGGGCGAATTGGGATATTGAACAGATTTTCGATTTGTAATAAAAAAAGGAGCTATTTTAAATAGCTCCTTTTTTTATATTATTCCATCTCAAAAACATCAGCGTCTTCTAAAAAGCCAAATCGTTTCCTAGCTTTATCTTGACTCATTTTATCAAGAACTAAGTAAGCAACTTGACTCCCTTTTAACGGCTCTTGTAAATAGTGTCCTAAAAAATCCAATACTTGTGAATGCCCCGTATACTTATTTCCTTGCTCATCTTCACCCGAACGGTTCACTCCAATTACATAACTCATATTTTCGATAGCACGTGCTTTTAACAAACTATCCCAAGCATAAATTCGCTGATCAGGCCAACTTGCCACATATAACAACAAATCGTAAACAGCATGTGTATTTCTAGAAAAAGCTGGAAAACGCAAATCATAACATACCAAAGGACAAATGCGCCATCCTTTATAAGTAACAATTAAACGCTTCTTCCCTGGCAAATAAACCTTTTCTTCACCTGCTAAGGAAAAAAGATGTCGCTTATCATAGGTTTGAAACGTACCGTCGGGATACACAAAAAACAAACGGTTGTAATACCCTTCCTCTTCTTTTACCACAACACTTCCTGTTAGGGCAAATTGATGGGTTTTAGCGACTTTCTGCATCCAAAGAAGTAATTCACCATCCATAGTAGCAAAAGCTTGATCTGGACGCATTGTAAAGCCTGAAGAAAACATTTCAGGAAGAATTACCAAATCAACGTCACGGTCTATTGTTTCAAATGTACTATTGAAGTTTTTTATGTTTTCTGACACTTGTTCCCAAACCAATGGGGCTTGCACTAAAGCTATCTTCATTTGATTATATCATTTAGGATTTCTATGACAAAAATAGGCAATATAAATCACGCCTAATCTTTTTGCGATCCACAAAACTCATTGTATTTGTCAATAAAGTGTTTTTGAATTGAAAAGTAACGTTCAGAAAGAAGCATAAATTTTGCCACCTTTTTACTATAACCATTTTCCATTGCCTTATTAATAAACTCCGATTTATTCTTTTTTAAGGCTTTCCAGTCAGCAGTTAAAATATCTTTACCTCCTTCGCCTTCTAGGAACGTATTTTTGACATATTCCTGATACTCTGGACAATTAATACCTAGTGGCAACATCTGCTCAGCAGTGCCTTTAATCCCACGACGATCTAACGCAGAAATCATGAAAAAATACTCTTCCCCTCCTACTTGAATATAGTTATCATTTCCGATCAACTGATTGTCATAAAAGTGCATAACCTTATTCACCTTAATATCGCCTATTTGTTGCAACGGATGGAACTCAGTGTGATAGGTATCTATAAAAACACTTTTATTTTTTACATGTCGAATTCGTAAAGGATAATAAGTAGACGTTTTTTCGTTGGACTTGCGATCACTTAAAGTGATATACTTAACATCAGCTGAAGATACTTTTGTAAAATCGTCGCTAGAAGCTTCCTTAAACTTAAAATACAATGGATCCTCTTCGCGCTCACCAAATAACGGTTCATTATTTTTTACAATACCATTAACCATTGTACCGTCTTTATAGACTAACAATGCGTTTCCTGATTTCTTGTGAACACCTAGTTCTAAAAATTGAGCTTGCACACTCCCTATTCCAGTAAAAAAAAGAGTAGCTAGTAAAATTGACTTCATCTATATTTGATTAAATTTTCCTTAAATATAAGTTAAATAAATCCAAACACAAAGCTATATAACAAAAGAACGCCGGTTGATATCAACCGGCGTTCCTATAAACAAATATAATATAAATACTATTATTTAAAACTTGCTTTTAAATACTCTCTATTCATACGAGCGATGTTCTCAAGAGAAATTCCCTTTGGACATTCAACCTCACAAGCTCCCGTATTAGTACAGTTACCAAATCCTAAAGCATCCATTTCTTCTACCATGTTTAACACACGTTCTGTAGCCTCAACTTTTCCTTGTGGTAACAAAGCAAATTGAGAAACTTTTGCAGAAACGAACAACATTGCAGAAGAGTTTTTACAAGTTGCAACACAAGCTCCACAACCAATACAAGTAGCCGCGTCAAAAGCACGATCAGCATCATGTTTCGGCACAGGGATAGCATTTGCATCTTGAGTATTTCCAGACGTATTTACAGAGACAAATCCTCCTGCATGTTGAATTTTATCAAAAGCAGTACGATCTACTACTAAATCTTTAATTACCGGGAAAGCTTTTGCTCTGAAAGGTTCAATGTAGATTGTATCTCCATCTTTAAACTTTCTCATGTGTAACTGACAAGTTGTAATTCCTCTATCAGGTCCGTGAGCTTCACCATTAATAAACAAAGAACACATTCCGCAAATTCCTTCACGACAATCGTGATCAAAAGCTACTGGATCATCGCCTTTCTCAACTAGCTCATTGTTTAAAACATCAAGCATCTCAAGGAAAGACATATCAGGTGAAATTCCGCCGATTTTATAATCAACCATTTGACCTTTATCTTTGGCGTTTGATTGACGCCATATTTTAAGTGTAAGATTCATTTGTATCGAATTTTTACAATAAGGTTGGTCTATGACCAAAACCTCAATATTATTTATAACTACGAGTTACCAATTTAATGTTTTCATAAACTAAGTCTTCTTTATGAAGCACTGCATCACTAGGCTTACCTTTGTATTCCCAAGCAGCAACATAAGCGAAGTTTTCATCGTCACGTTTTGCTTCACCATCCTCAGTTTGGTGCTCTTCACGGAAATGTCCTCCACAAGATTCTTCACGGTGCAAAGCATCTTTAGCAAACAATTCACCTAACTCCAAATAATCAGCTACTCTTAATGCTTTTTCTAACTCTTGGTTAAAGCTTTCATTAGTACCAGAGACTTTTACGTTTTTGTAGAACTCTTCTCTCAGTTGAGCTATTTCAGTCATCGCTTCTGTTAACCCTTTTGCGTTACGAGCCATACCTACTTTATCCCACATGATTTTTCCTAATTTCTTGTGGAAATAATCTACTGGATAAGTACCTTTATTATTAATCAAATGTTCAATAATTCCACGTACATTTCTTTCTGCTTCATCAAACTCAGGTAAATCTGTTGGAATGGCACCAGTACGGATGTCATCCGCTAGATAATCTCCAATAGTATATGGCAATACAAAATAACCATCTGCCAAACCTTGCATTAAAGCAGAAGCTCCTAAACGGTTTGCTCCGTGATCTGAGAAGTTTGCTTCTCCTAAAACGAAACATCCTTCAATCGTAGACATCAAATTATAATCAACCCAAACACCTCCCATTGTGTAGTGAACTGCAGGATAAATCATCATTGGAGTCGTGTACGGATCCTCATCTACGATTTTCTCGTACATTTGGAATAAGTTACCGTACTTATTTTCAACTACATCTCTTCCTAATTTGTAAACTAATTTCGCATCATTTTCATCTAAATGCTGGATTCTAGCTTGCTCTTTTCCATAACGATCAATTGCTGAAGCGAAATCTAAATACACCGCTTCACCTGTCGCATTTACTCCATAACCAGCATCACATCTTTCTTTAGCTGCACGTGAAGCAACGTCACGAGGTACTAAGTTTCCGAAAGAAGGATATCTACGCTCTAAATAATAATCTCTATCTTCTTCTGCCAACTGAACTGGTTTCAAACGTCCTTCACGAATAGCAATTGCATCTTCTTTTTTCTTAGGAACCCAAATACGTCCATCATTACGTAGTGACTCTGACATCAAAGTTAATTTTGATTGATGATCACCTGTAACAGGAATACAAGTTGGGTGAATTTGAGTGTAACAAGGGTTTGCGAAATAGGCTCCACGTTTATGTGCTTTCCAAGCAGCAGTAACGTTTGATCCCATTGCATTTGTAGATAAGAAGAACACGTTACCATATCCTCCAGTTGCAATCACAACAGCATGTGCTGAATGACGCTCAATCTCACCATTGATTAAGTTACGAGCAATAATCCCTCTTGCTTTTCCATCAACCAAAACAATATCCAACATTTCATGTCTGTTGTACATTTTGATTTTCCCACGTCCAATTTGACGGTTCATTGCTGAGTATGCACCTAACAACAATTGTTGACCTGTTTGACCTTTTGCATAGAAAGTACGAGAAACTTGTACCCCTCCAAAAGAACGGTTGTCTAAAAGACCACCATATTCACGTGCAAACGGCACCCCTTGTGCAACACATTGGTCAATAATATTTTCCGAAACTTCAGCTAAACGATATACGTTAGACTCACGAGCACGGTAATCTCCTCCTTTTACAGTATCATAGAACAATCTGTAAACTGAGTCACCATCTCCTTGGTAGTTTTTTGAAGCATTAATTCCTCCTTGAGCTGCAATTGAATGCGCACGACGAGGTGAATCTTGATAACAAAAAGCTTTTACGTTATAGCCTAACTCTGCTAAAGTAGCAGCAGCAGAACCACCCGCTAATCCTGTACCAACAACGATAACATCAATGTTACGTTTGTTTGCAGGGTTAACTAATTTTATATGATTTTTATAATCTGACCATTTCTTATCGAGTGGCCCATTTGGAATTTTAGAATCTAATTTCATAATCAAAATTTTTATGACTATTTAATAAAGTGAATGTACAATGGAATGATTGCGAACAAAGCAGGCACAACGTAAGCCATTATGTATCCAATTCCCTTAATTGTACAATTGATTTTAGGATTATTCACACCCAACGATTGGAATGCGCTTTTAAACCCATGTGATAAGTGGAATCCAAGAACTATCATTGCAATTACATACAAGATAGTACTAATAAGTCCTGTATTTTCGTCTTTAAAAAACGCAATAGTAATTTTGTGTAAATCTTTGTAACCATCTGCAATCTTAAGATCCATACCTCCTTGATAAAATGCAGTACCTTTCAATTCAACTTGACCAGCTTGAACAGCTTCAACTGGAATTGGATTACCTTGAACGGTTTTGTACAATTCCATTTCTTGTCCTTGGAATTTAACAACTTCAATTTGCAAAGGCATTCCTTTGTCAAAGTGCATTTTAGCCCAGAAATTTACCATGTGGGTAACAATAAACACCAACAATAAAGTTCCTAAAACAGCCATATTTCTTGAAGAAAATGAACTGTTAGCCGCAGCATTGTTTTTAGCATATCCGATTGGACGTGCTTTTTTGTTTTGGATAGTTAAAACGATACCATCAATCGCATGAAACAAGATTGAAATGTACGTAACATAAGATAATACTTTTACTGCTGGATTAGTAGTCATAAATAACGCATATTCATTAAATGCAGATGCGTCACCAAAGATCAACTGAAGGTTTCCCGCCAAGTGACCTACCAAAAACAAGCATAAAAATAACCCTGTAAGAGCCATCCAGTATTTTTTACCGACTGATGACTTTAAAAGTGCAGATTTTGCCATAATGTAATTTTAATAGTTTTCTTGAAAAAATCAATCAAAAGTACGGCTAATTACACGGATTTACAATGACGAGCTATTTATTTATACTGAGTATAAACAAATATAACTCTAGTTGTTTATACAAAACGCTAAAAAGAAATATATTTATTAATCCCTAAAAATACATTTAAAACATTTTAACTAAAAAGTTTTAGGGATATCACTATCTATAGCTATTATAAAATCAGCCAAATCTAAATTTTCCAGATTAAACTCATTCACATCTTCTTCTTCAACCATTGTTATAGTTATAATTTTCAAAGTAGGATTATAATACCGAAGATACCATCCTATACCTTCATACCTATCACTGTGATAGGATCCGTTGAAATGCAAAAAAATAGAATCCTTTTTTACATTTTTTTCAACAAAATAAGCCATAGTTGCATCTTTAATAGCCTGAGCTTTTGGCAAATTTTCATTAACATGTTCATCATCAAACATCGTCAGCATTTTTTTGTAACTCGACAAATTTGCATCATATGGAAATGGCAATGGAGCTATCCACGTTTTTTCTTTTAAAGACAAACTGTCCAAAGACTCAACTCCTATTTTATAAACCTGACTTGCATAGCGCCTAGGTACATTAGTAGCGATAAAAGACAAACCATTAGTTTTAGCCAGTTTCACCAAAGGAGCGTAATCGGTTTTATAATTACTCCATAAACGCATCTGTTCATAAAATTCTCCCTCAGAAATATTTCCATTAATATAACTTGTTAGAACATCTTGATTATCTGCTTCAAACATTTCAGCACCTAAAACAAGATTTTTATTAAGAACGAGCTTACTTGCTAATTTCCATTGCAACCAATGGCCTATAGAATTATTATGAAACTCTCCAAAAAGTATAACATCAGCATTATCTAGTTTACGTACCATTTTCTCGAATGTAACCTTTTTGCCTTTTGATGAGTATATTTGAAATGGTTTTACGGGCTGTGCATCCATCAAAAAAACTACAAATGAAAATAAAACAACATATAGTACTCGCATTTTTTTCTATTTAATTATCACTCAAATATAAAGAGAATATTCCTATTTAGATTGACTTTAATTAACTACACTTTACAAACAAGCTTAGTTTTTATTTCTATAATAGAAATTGTATTTTTGCAGCTTAATTCCTTTCTAAAATGAGCCAAAAGCAACTTATTTATAAAAATACTACGATCAACTATTACGATAAAGGCAAAGGTAATACGATTGTATTTTTACATGGCTTTCTAGAGAACCACAAAATGTGGCTTCCATTTTTGGATCGGTTTTCTCAAAATCATCGTGTCATTGCCATAGATTTATTAGGTCACGGCAATACTGGATGCCTAGGCTACGTCCACACTATGGAAGAAATGGCAGATGCTATTTTTGCCGTTATAAGCGATTTAAAAATTAGAAAAATCACACTAATTGGACATTCAATGGGCGGCTATGTTGCCCTAGCATTTGCAGAACTTTATCCAGACAACATACGTGGAATTGCATTGGTTGCATCCACCGCTAGAGCCGATAGTGACGAACGAATACTCAATCGAAACAGAGCTATTGAATTAGTCAAAAAGAACCACACTTCTTTTATCAAAATTTCAATTACCAATTTATTTCAAAATGAAAACAGAACGCTTTTCGAAAAAGAAATAAACGAAACAAAAGAAGAAGCACTAAAAACCCCACTACAAGGAATTATTGCAGCACTTGAAGGAATGAAACAACGTCCTGATCGAGAAGTAATTCTCCATTTTGCCCCATATCCTATCACCTTGATACTCGGAACTTCAGACACTGTAATGCCCCTAGAAGAAACTAAATCACAAGTAGAAGGTACAAATGTCCTACTTACAGAACTAGATGGAGGACATATGCTTCAAATCGAAAACCAAGAAGACTTAGAAAAAGAACTTCTTCACTTTATTAAAATAAAAAAACTATAAAGTCTCCAAAAATGCCTCCTCTGGATTTAAAATCAGCTGAATTAACCCAACTAATTCGCGCTTAAATTCACACAAAACTTCTTCTGTAATACTTTGATCTACTTGACGCCCTTCTCTCATCCCAAAAAACAAAAATCCTTCTTTACGATTCTTGAAAGAATAAATTCCAGCTTCTAACGGTTTCCCATTTGCTTGATCAAAATACATCAAAGCGTAACATAACAATTGGATCACTTTATCATTTTTAAGCTCTAATGCAAATCCATCCCAATTACTCAATTTAACATCATTTGAAGCAACTTTACCTGTTTTATAATCAATAACACGAATCACCCCATTTCGCTCTTCTATTCGATCCACAAATCCAAAAAGATTTACAGGATAAGGCAAACTAGAATCCTTTAAAGTATACTTTAACTCTGTTTCTAGCGCTAAAAGATACACTTCATCGCCTTGAATCAAGTTCTTTTTCTCTTCTTGTAAAAAATGATATACATTTCGTTTTGCTACTTCAAAGGCTAATAAATTTTTACCTAATTTATCTTTATCGCTATTATACTCAGCTTCAAAATGAGTTTCAACAACTCTATTTGCTTTTTTTTGAATAACGTCTAGATGCTCAATAGTCAATTTCCCTCCAACATAAGGCGTATACAACTCCTCTAACGCGTTGTGAATTATTGTTCCCAAAGTATTTAAAGCTACACTTTCCTCTACTTCCTCCACTTCTCGAATTCCTAAAATTCTTTGTAAATAAAATTGAATCGGATTTCGTAAATAATTCGTCAAAGCTGAAGGAGAAAAACCTCTTGATTCCATAGAAATTACTCTTAACTTTTCTTTTAATAAATCCGATTTCGGAACCAAAATAGGTTCATAGGCTTTATCAGGTAAAAAAGCAGAATACGTCAAATGTTTTAACTGATGCGCATTTTGCTTCTCAATCTCTAATTGCGTCAAAAAGCGACTTCGTTCCCCTGCATCAAGCCCTTCTGATTGTGAATTATATAATAAATATACATTTTTAGCACGTAGTAAAAGATGATAAAAATGATAGCTATAAATAGCATCTTTCTCTTTGTAAGTAGGCAAACCTAATTCACGTTTGACATCGTAAGGTATAAATGAATTTTGGGATTTTCCAGCAGGAAACTTACCTTCATTAACCGATGTTACAATTACATTTTCAAAATCCAACACCCTACTTTCTAAAACCCCCATAATTTGCAACCCCTGTAGCGGCTCTCCTTCAAAAGAAACTTCAGCCATATCCATTACCTGTTTATAGATAGCATATAGCGTATCTAAAGAATCTATAACTTTATATTTTTCACAATACGACACCAATCTATTCAACATTTGAAAACTAGAATACAAGAAAGCCTTAGTTAATATATCCTCCTCATTATCATTAGACATTTTAGATTTCACATAAAGAACTATATTTATCATATTCTGCAACACAAACAAAGGATCGTTTGTCCATCTTTGAAAAATAAGTGAGCGTAATCGGTTCTCAGATAAAGACAAATGATCAAAACGATTCTCAGGGAAAAAAGTCAAGTTCTTACTATTTATTTCAGACACTAACAACCTTGAGTCAATTATGGGCTCTACAATTGGATGAGTCAAAACATCTAAAACTTCTTTATAATAATAAACATAGCTTTTAGAACTTCTTCGCAAAGCATTTAAGTGCATTTTAAAAACCTTATTCAAGAGAATTTGAACAGGATTACTTTTACCGTCATAACTCATAGTTATATTCAAACTCGACACAGATTTCGGTAGTGCGTGCAAGATGGGTAATAATAAATTTTCTTCACCTAAAACCACAGCCGTCTTATCCAAAGTACCTTCAAGCTCAACAATTTCATCAATTATTTGACCTGTAATTTTAGCCTGCCCGACTGTTTTAGGGGTTTGAATAATCTGGATTTTTTTACTTTCACTAAAGTCAGATACAATCCATTCAAAAGGATTCGTTTGATAATATTTCCATTGCTTCTTAATCCTCCTTAAAAACAAACCAGCATCATGATAGGGATCATTCAAAAAAGACGCATCAATATCCCAAAAAACTTTTCCTTTACCTGATTCCAAAAAACTTTGAAAAATCAATTCTTCAGCCGCATTCAAAGCATTGAATCCAGCAAAATAATATTGTTGCTTATCTAAGCGCGCAACAAATGCCTTATGATTCAATACCGATTCTCTATAAATTAACCCTTGATAACCTATTTTTTTTTCTTTTAAATAAGCATACAATGTCTCGTAATATTCAGGCATAACTTTCCAGAATTCTAGATAATTCTCTATTAAATCTGTACGTTTTTCTAAATCAAGAGACCAATGTTTTATATCTTCAATATCCTTTAAATATGAGAATACATGACTTGGTGTCAAAAGATATCGATCTATTTCATTAAAATCTTGCAATAGCATTTTTGCCCAATTTGCAAAGTGATCAAAGTCTTGTCGCTTAGACGAATCAACTGTACGCTGATACACTTGGTAAAATTCAAAAAGAAGCTCAATTGAATCTATAGTTCGGATACCTGAAATTTCCTGGATCAAATCTTCAATACTAATGATCACAGGTGCAAAAACAGGTTTTTTATATTGCTTTTTCAAATGTTCTAACAAGAATACTTTTGCTCGTTTATTTGGCAAAACAATAGTCAAGTCAGTTAAACTCTCAGGGAAGTCCTCTTTTATTTGAGCACTTAATTTATATAGAAAAGTATTTGAATTCATAGACGAAATATAACAAAAAAAACGCCTCGAAATCGAGGCGTTTTTAAATTTATTTTGAACGTAAAATTACTTTACTAAACGGATTTCAACACGTCTGTTCAACTCTCTACCTTTTACAGTTTTGTTTGAAGCAATTGGTTCAGATG
>JASLDM010000149.1 GCA_030151565.1 Flavobacterium sp.
CTCCATTGATTGGTATAGCCCGCACCGTAATGATACACCTCTTTACCGTATCTATTAAAGATGGTTAGCTTTTTAACCAAGAATTGCGACAAGTCAAAGCGATCATTGATACCATCGCCATTTGGCGAAATCCCCTTAGCAATTTGACAGTTTACGTTTTCAAGGTCTAGTGTCAATTCTTGACTACATCCCTCTTTGGTTGTAAACACCACTTTATACGTTCCAATCTCTTCTGCTGCAATTGTACTTGTAGTAGCTTCAAATCCTTTTGGGCCTTCCCATTTATACGTTGCTTGCGTTAAGTCTGTTGTTCCGTTTACATCGACAACCTTAAGCTGATAAGCCCCCTCAAAACAACCTCCTTCATAGCTAATTTCAAAAGCATCGTGTAGCGTGATGGTTGTTTGAAACACCTGATCTACGCCACAAAACGCTGCCGGAATCTCGTATTTATAAAACACCTCATACGTACCTGCTTCACTTGCAGATACATCAATAGCTCCCGTTTGCTTGTTTAAGGCCAACGCTCCCGTGGTATTTGTATTTTCGAAAGGATCTTTTACATTCCCTTTTTTGCGGTAAGCAAATAAACCTCCATTGGTAAATCCGTCTGCTAAAACCGGCAATAATAACGCACCATTCTGAATACAAATAGGTGCTTTGTAATCAAACGCTACAGTTGGTAATAAAGTAGTTTTTAACTGTAAGACTACTGAAGCCTCTACGTCGCATCCTTTACTGTCTTTACGAACTATTTTTAAATATAAAGTACCCGCTTCTGAAACATAAGGCACCGTAACATCAATAGGATTTCTATTGCGATTGCGATCTGCTTCTGAAGCGTAAACAAGACAATCGTATTCATTGGCATTGGCTACTTGCCCCAATGTTTGTTGTACAAACACGTTCAAGTCAAAAACACCTTGTCCATTATTCTGCTCATCACAAACCGTAAGCTCGGAGGCAACAGTACCTTTAAATGACGTTGCAAAAGTAATAGTCACTTCATCGGTAGGATCAGAATCACAGAAATCTTTACCCACAACCACTTTGTAAACGCCAGTATCTGTAACCGTAATACGATCGGTGTTGTACGTAGCTGCATCTAACAATACACCATTTTTATACCACGCATACGTCAACGGTTCTACAGCTCCATTACTTGGAATAGAGGCGCGTAATTGCACTTCTTCACGATCACATACAATTTGATCTCCTCCTAAATCTACTTCACATAAAAAGCTACAATCTGTTGTACCAGCCCCTTCTTCGTCGCTATTTTTTTGGATTAACTTAATAAACCCAGGATCTCCTTTAAAGTTGGTGATCAAAATAGCATAGATCTGTCCCGGTTGTGCATCATAGATACGCAACGTCTCCATTGGGTTTGTTGCATTTTCAAAGTTAAACCCACAATCTACAATATTGCCAATAGGATAAGGAGTTGAATCCGGTTTATTACTCGGACAACTCACCCCGTCAGGACAAGGTCCTAGATTGGTTTCTGAACAAGCCTGCCCTAAATCTGTAAAAGGTCCAAAAGCAATAAAGTCAGTGTCTAATTGGTCTCCAATAGCATTACCAGCATCATCAAAAGCGGTATTTTGAGAAATGTTAAAAATCAAATCACCAGCGGTAGCTACACGGATAAAATACCAAACAGGATTAGGTGTAAAAGCGAGACATCCAATGCGTCCGTAATAATCCCCATCACGACCTCCTGGTCCCGATACATTAGGAAAAATAAGTCCTTCAACACCTGCACAAAATGGAGCTGCTTCAATCATCGTATTTTTGCTCGTTCTCACTTTTCGTTTCACCCACGATCCGTAACCACCATTCTCACAAGCACTGCGCAAATACACGTAATAAGTGCTGTTTTCAAGCAGATCAGTAGCATTATACTGCGTTTCATATACTTCTAGGATATTGGTAGGTTCAGCCAAATCGGTAGTTTCAATAGCTATTTGCCAAGCGTCTTCATTAGCTCGAGGCTCCCAATGCAATCCAATGTAATCTTGCCCTTCACAAAGGTTAAACGACTTCACACTTAAGCATTCGTTAACTTTAAAACGCAATTTACTAATAGCCGCCGCTGGTTGTGTACCTACACTTCCATCGTTTTGCCATTGAAAAACCAAGCGAATCGTTTGTCCTGCAAAAGGTGTTAATTCCAACAACTCCGTTAAATTCACATACTCAGCACGCTCAATAAACTGTCCGCCAATTTGTACGTTCTGTCCACCTGCATTAATGGTACTTCCTGGTGTAAGGACATAGTCCATTGGCACCAACCATACGTTCATATAATCAGAAAAATACTCGCCTTCCCCACGCCAATTAAAAAAGAGCTCGCCCTCCACTGCATTTGCAGGAATTGCTAGCTCTACATAAGCGTGTGCCACAGATGATCCCCCCGTATTATACCCATTCGTAACCCCATCATCATTAGAGATATAAAGCGCTTGCTGACCAGCAGTACCTGCCGCAGTTCCAAATACCCATTTATTGGCATCAGGATTCAAGAAAGTCCAGTTAGCAAGATCTTGAAAATTAGTTTCATAAGGCAAGGTTTGCGCAGCAAACAAAAAGGCTTCAGATGGCGCTGTAAACCCCGCCTCTGCCGCTATTCCAGACGTACCGAAAACTTCTCCTTCGTTGGAACCTTCAGTAGCTTCCAAACTACTTTCTAAAAAATAATGCTGCATATTCTCGAGTAACGTGGTTCCAAAAACAGAAGCCATACCAAAGAATATAAGCAGAACCAGAAAGAATACTTTTCCTTTGTCCTTTATCATATCGTTTAAATTGTTATAAATTAATTTAATACAAATATAATCTGTAGTTTAAATTTATCATAAACCACTCCGACACCTCCAGCCCTTTGGACTTTCAATTCCCTAAATAATCTTTCTTAATATTACAGAACC
>JASLDM010000019.1 GCA_030151565.1 Flavobacterium sp.
GATGTTCCATTGCTTTTTTAGTCTTTGTTTCTTTTGTAATTACATTTGAGTTTTTGAGATTGAACCAATGTTCACTGATTTTTTTGAGGTAACAAAAGAAAAAGAGCCTTACTGTTAAGTAAAGCTCTTGAGTTGTTTTGGAGTGAAAAGGAGTTATTCTGTAAACTCGATTTCAAACATTTTATTCCAGTTCTTTCCAGTAACAAAAAATGTTTTCGTTTTTGGATTATATGCAATACCATTAAACACATCTAAGTCTGGATGACGGTCAACTTTGTTGTATAGGTCCGAGAAATCCGCTACAGCTTCTACAGCACCTGTTTTAGGGTTGATAATAGCAATGCCAGCACTTCCGTAGAAGTTTGCATAGATCTTTCCGTTTACCCATTCCAATTCATTTACAGCCTCTACTTTTTTGTTGTGTGTGTAAATATTGATGTGATCAATTTCTTTGAATGTTTCTGGATCAACAATGTATATTTTTTCCGAACCATCTGTCATATATAGATTAGTTCCGTCGTTTGTTAATCCCCAACCTTCCATTTTTTTGAAATAAGGAATCGTTTTTTCTTTTTCTAGAGTTTCGATGTTGTAAACATACGCCTCATTGTTTTGGTAAGTCAGTTGGTACACTTTGTTGTTTAGGATGGTAAGTCCTTCGCCAAAGATCGATTCAGGAAGTTCTTTGATTTGCGACACGTTACCTGTTTTGTAATCTACTTTTCTTACGCTTGAAGTTCCTTTGGTTCCTGTGCCAATTCCCGCACCATTTCCTGTGCTTTCAAAAAGGATGTCTCCGTGAAACTCCAAACCTTGTGTATAGGCTTTTTGGTCGTGTGAATAGGTGTTTAGGATTTTATAGGATAGAACTTTAGGAGCTTGAGCCGGTGCGAACTCAATTCTAGATTGCACCTCTTGCTCTTGTTTATTTTGGAAAACGGTCGCTTTGATGGTGATGATTCCAAACTTTTCTTTACTTAAAGGGAATTCTAAAACTCCGTTTGCAGCAGTGCTACCTATTCTTTTTTCGTTTAGAAAATAAGCAACCGAGTCTATTTTGCTATTTTCATCAGCATTTATGCTCAGTTTTAAGACGTCATTTTCGTGATAAAGCTGTTTTAAATGGCTTGTATTAATAGAAAATGTGTTTTTTTCTATATTTTTTTTATCGTCACAAGAAATAAATAGCGAGCCTAAGGATAACGCTATTAGTAGGTTATGATTTATCATTGTTCTTTTTAGTTTATTAACACTATACAAATGTAGTTTAATTGTTTTAATTCACTTGCTAAAATACAAAAAGATTGTATATTTGCAGTGGCAAGTCCTACACGACCAGCTCCTACAGACTCCTCCAGGGTGGGAACGCAGCAAAGGTATGTGGTTGTAGCGGTGCGATGTAGGTCGCTTGCCATTTTTTAATCTCCTTTTATGGAGATTTTCTTTTTTATATCCCTTTCTATTTCTTCTTTTTATTTGGATAACTTAACTTATCGTTAATATGTTGTTCACTATTTGAGATTTACGTCTTTTTATCCCGTTTTGAAATCGAATTTTGTTATTTTTGGACAAAATGTTGTAGACTTGAAGAATACTCTCTTTAAAATAGCAAAAATATTCGCATGGATCCTAGGAATCTTGGTTGCACTACTACTGCTGATCATAATTGCTATACAAATTCCATCGGTACAAAATAAAATAAAGGATAAGGCAATTGTGTTTCTAGAAACGAAACTGGGAACGGCTGTTGCTTTGGATCGCATTGAAATTGCTTTTCCAAAAAAGATTGTAGTAAAGGGGCTTTATCTTGAATCGCAAGAAAAAGACACTTTGTTGTATACGGGCTATTTGGGGGTAGATATCAGTTTGTTTAAATTGCTGAATCAAACCGTAGATGTTAGCTCTATTGAATTGGATAATTTCAATGCAACCGTGAAGCGCGATAGTACGGGGCGTTTCAATTTTGACTATATTGTAGAGGCGTTTGCATCAGAAGATGACAAAGAGGAGGAGTCTGCTCCATTTAAGATTGAGCTTGGAATTATTGATTTAAAAAACATAAAAGCGCAGTTTCAGGATGACTATGAAGGGCATCATCTCCATCTAAAGTTAGATCGTTTCTTAACCCGAATTAAATCGTTTGATTTGGAGGCTATGAAATTTGCCATTCCAAAAATAGCGGTATCTGGATTAGATGTCAATTACAAGCATTCGCTGTCTTTGGCTTCTCAAATTACTGCTACCGATAACGTGGAGGAAGCTACTCCAGCTACAATGCCTCAACTCGATTTAAAAGCTATTGAGTTTTCCGATATTAAAATACAGTTTGAAGACGAAGCCTCTAAGTTGTCTGCGTCTGTTGTAATGGGGCGTTTCGAGACGATTTTAGATTTGGTAGATCTACAGAATCAAGAAATTGAGATTGATCGATTTAGCTTGTCGGATACACGTGTTAAAGCTCATTTTTCTAAAAAACCTCAAGAGAATACTGTTGCCGTTGCTGTCGATTCTGTACCTACAGAAAGTATGGCTTGGAAAGTGGGGGTTCAGAGTTTTGATTTAAAGCAATTGGCTGTTGCTTTCGACGATGATAACGCAGCCAAGCAAAAGCAAGGAATCGATTTTAAACATTTAGATTTTTCAACGATAAATGTAAAGTTGAAAGACTTCCGTTTTGCACCCAATATTATTTCTGGAAACTTAAAGCAACTTTCGGTATCTGAAAAGAGCGGGTTGGAGGTTGAGAAATTACAAACCTATTTTTTATATGGTGAACAAAATGCTTTCTTAAAAGATTTCTATTTAAAAACGCCGAATACCGAGATTCAAACACAAGTGGTTGCCAATTATAAAGAGCAGCAGTACTTAACGGATAAAATTGAAGAGGTGTCTTTGGACTTGTCGCTTACAAAGTCTTATTTGGGAGTGCAGGATGTTTTGATTTTAATGCCAGACTTGATTAAACAAGACGCTGTTCGCAATTTTAAAAACTCTAAAATCAAAGTAGATGTTGTAGCAAAAGGATTGGTGAAAGATTTAGAGATCGAGCGTTTTGCACTTAAAGGATTAGGCAGTACGGTTGTGGATATGTCTGGTAGAATCAAAGGATTGCCAGATGCTGAAAAAGCTTATTACAACCTCGATATTAAAAACTTTAAAACTACAGCTAGCGACCTAAACCGACTTTTGCCAGCTAATGTAGTCCCGGAATCCATACAGCTTCCAACCCGTATGTCGGTAAAAGGAAACTTTAAAGGAACGGTTCAAGACTTTGCTACACAATTGCGTTTAAACTCTACGTCGGGCGATGTGTCTTTAGTGGCACAATTGAATCAGAAGATTAAGAATCAAGAAAAATACCGCATTGATGGCGTTGTCAATAATTTGGATCTTGGTGCTATATTGAAAAATGACTCCATAGGTAAAGTGAGTTTAACGCTTCAGGCTACTGGTAAAAGTTTTGATCCAAAACAAGCAGATGCAATCCTGTCTGGGCATTTATTATCTGCTACGTATAACGACTATGAATATAAAGATTTAATTCTGGAAGGGGCCTTGAAAGAAGGGGCTTACAATGCTAAAGCTTTTATGAAAGACCCTAACATCTTGTTTGAAGTTGTTGCGGACGGAAAAATAACAGATGAGCAAATATCTTTAAAAATGGATGCTGATTTCCAAAAAGTAGATTTACACGGTTTGCACTTGCAAGACAAACCTTATGCTTTTTTAGGAAAAATACACGCCGATTTAAATAATGTTATGCCTAATGAATTGGATGGAGTGGTGCAGATTAATGACTTTGCATTTACAGATGGAAAGCAAATATTTGCCTTAGATACCATTTCATTAAAAGCGACTTCTCAGCCCAATTTAAAGCAACTTATTTTAAACTCTCAGCTTTTGGATGCTGTGGTAGAGGGCGATTATGAGCTGACTAGGTTGCCAGGAGCTTTGACGAAGTCTATTTCTAAGTATTTTGATTTGGATGGAGAAGCGTTTGCCGATAAAACAAAAGTAGCGGCAAAAGAAGTGGCAGTCGATACTCTTCAAGGGAAAGATCAAAAGCTTAAATTCTTTTTTCAACTAAAAGAGAACCCGATTATTTATCAGATGGTACCTGGATTAAAGGAATTAGAGCCTTTGTATTTTGACGGGAACTACGACTCTGCATCCGATTATATTCAGATGCACGGGGAAATTGCATCGGTGGTTTATGGAGAAAATAGGATTACTAATATCGTTTTTGATATGGAGCCTATTGGTTCTAGATTAGAGTATTTTCTAGATGTGGCGAAATTTGAGAATGCCAACTTAGCGATTAATAAAATGGCATTGTCTGGGGAGATCTCTGGCAATATCTTGACGTACGATTTGGATTTGAAAGACGAACAAGATCGCGTGCGTTATGAAATAGCAGGAAGTCTTGAGACTACTAAAGACTTTATGAAGGTAAAACTTGATCCAAATGGTTTTAGATTAAATTACGATCCTTGGGATGTTAATGTAGCGAATGAAATCAAGTTTGGATCAGAGGGAATATTGGCAAATGCTTTTGAACTGACTCACGGTTCAAGTAAAATAGAAATACAGTCGGAACCAACGGCATTTAACGCGCCTTTAAAAATAGGATTTAATGCTTTTGATATCGAGACGATTACCCAGATGATTAAGCAGGATTCGGTTTTGGTGAGCGGATTTATAGACGGAGATGTGTTGTTGCGAGATTTGAAAAACAAGATGTCTTTTGAATCTGATTTAACCGTTACGGAATTAAAAGTACTGAGTGCTGCATTGGGAACTTTGAATGTTCAGGTAAAAAGTGAAACAGCTTCTGTGTTGGACGCAGCAATAGGATTAGAAGGGAATGGAAATAAACTGAGCCTTTTAGGTAAAATCGGATTGGCTGATAATTCTATGGATTTAAAACTTCAAGTAGATCAGCTTCAAATGGCAACTTTAGAGGGCTTTACGTTTGAGAATCTGAAAGATTCTAAAGGGTATCTTTCTGGATTATTGGATATTAAGGGGACGTTTACCAAGCCATCTGTTTTAGGTAACTTGGATTTCAATGATGTTGGAATGAAGGTGAAGGCCCTTAATGCAGAATTTGTAGATATTAATGAGAGCATAGGATTTACCCAACGAGGTATTGAGTTTTCTAAATTTAGTATTGCTGATTCTGATGCCAATGTTTTGGTATTTGACGGGCAGATATTGACAAAAGATTACAGTGATTTTCGATTCAATTTAGACATTAAAGCAGAGAACTTTAAAGCGATAAGCTCTACTGCCAAGGACAATGATTTGTATTATGGAAGTTTGATATTGGATACCGATATCAAGATTCGTGGTAATTTGAATAAACCTGAAGTCAGCGGAACTATTGGAGTTGACAAAGGAACTGATTTTGTTTTTGTAATGCCTCAAGAAGATCCGTCAATTGCCGATCGTGAAGGGATTGTGGAATTTATCAATCAGAAGAACAAGCGCCTGGAAGAAACTTTAAAAATTCAGAAGGAGTTCAATGAATCCGAGGTAAAAGGATTGGATGCTTCTATTGCTATTCACATTAGCAAAGATGCTCAATTTACAATTGTGATTGACAAGGCTAATGGCGATAAGATATCGATAAAAGGTGAAGGTGATCTTATGGGGGGTATTGACCCATCTGGTAAGACAACGTTAACCGGTAGGTATGAGTTTGAAGGAGGAGCCTATGAGATGGCATTTAACTTTATTAAGCGAAAATTTGAAGTTCAAAAAGGGAGCTCTATTACTTGGACGGGTGAGCCTACAGATGCTACTTTGGATTTGACGGCGGTGTACGAAGTAAAAGCACCACCGATTGACTTGCTTCAAAATCAATTAGCAGATTTGTCTCCTATGGAAGCAAATATGTATAAACAAAAGATACCGTTCAAAACGCTGTTGATGATGAAAGGCGAATTGATGAAGCCAGACATTACTTTTGATATTCAATTACCCGATGGAAATATAGCGGCGTCTGGAGATGTGGTTTCGAATACCAAAACAAAATTGGAACAGCTAAGACTTCAAGAATCTGAATTGAATAAGCAGGTTTTTGCCTTGTTGTTGTTGAACCGCTTTGTGGGTGAAAATCCATTCGAAAGCCTAGGAGGAGGCGTAACTGCTGAAGGATTGGCGCGTCAGAGTGTGAGTAAGATACTTTCAGATCAGATGAACAACCTTGCAGGTGATCTTATAGCGGGTGTAGAACTTGATTTTAACCTTGAATCTACTGAGGATTACTCCACTGGAGAAAAGGAAAATAGAACAGATTTGAATATTGGGGTTTCTAAACGAATGTTTAACGATCGATTGAAGGTAACCATTGGTAGTAGTTTTGGCTTGGAAGGATCTGAGCGTCAAAATGAACAATCTACCAATATTGCAGGCGATATTTCGGCGGAATATATGCTTTCAAAAGATGGACGTTATATGTTGCGTGCGTATCGTAAAAATGAATATCAGGTTGCCATTCAAGGACAGGTAATTGAAACTGGTGTTGGATTTGTAATTACGATGAGTTATGAAAAATTCAAAGAGATTTTTGAGCGTAGAAGAGAGAAAAAGGAGTTAAAAGAAATGTTTAGGAATGAAAAGAATAACTAATAGGGCTGCATTAAGAATCACGTTGGCGCTTTTTAGTGCTTTGATGCTTTTATCGTGTAGTAGCACGAGAAAATTAAAAGAAGGCGAACTTTTGTATACGGGAGGACATATTCGTATCGAAGATGATTCGCTTTCTAAATCGACCAAAAAAATAATGAAAGAGGAATTGGAAGGCTTGCTGCGTCCAAAGCCAAATAAGAAGCTTTTTGGAATGCGATCAAAATTATTCTTTTACAACCTAGCCGGAACACCCAAAAGTGAAAAAGGTATTCGTTCTTGGATAAAAAATAAAATGGGGGAGCCACCTGTTTTGTTTGGGCAAGTAGATCTAAATCACAATCGAGATATACTTTCTAATAAAACCGAAAACAAGGGGTTTTTTAATACCGAAGTTCGTTCTGATACGGTTGTAAAAGGAAAAAAAGTATCGGCCATTTATACCTTAAAACCAAAGGAGCAATACAAGATAAAGAGTGTTCGATTTGTAAATGATTCTACGCCCTTGTATCAAGAGATAAGCAAGCTAAAAAGAAGAAGTTTGTTGAAGGTTGGTAATCCGTATGATCTAGATGTTATAAAAGAGGAGCGTGTGCGTATAGATACACGTTTAAAAGAAAGGGGCTACTATTTCTTTAACTCCAATCACTTGTTGGTTCAGGTAGATAGTACTGTGGGAACGCACGAAGTAGATTTGATTGTAAAGCTAAAAGACGATGTACCTACAGAAGCTAAAAACCCGTATACAATAGGCAAGGTTGTGGTGTTTGCCGATTATTCAATTAATGACGATGAAGAGAATCAGTCGTTAAATACGGCTTATACCCATAATGATTTTACGATAGTCGATCCAGACAGTCGTTTCAGACCTGAGATTTATGATCGGGCCATCTATTTTACCAAAGGAGAAAACTACAACAGAGCAGATCATAATTTATCTTTGAATCGCTTGGTTAACTTAGGAGTTTTTAAGTTTGTCAAAAATCAGTTTGTGGTTTCAGATTCAACGGAAAAAACGCTGGATAGTTATTATTATCTAACCCCTGATCGTCCAAAGTCCATACGTTTGGAGTTGTTAGGAAAAACAAACTCGGCGAGTTATACCGGTTCAGAACTAAATTTGAATTGGAGTAATAAAAACTTTTTACGCGGAGCGGAGATGTTTCGAGTATCGGCTTATGGCGGTATGGATTTTCAATTGTCTTCAAAAAACAGAGGGTATAACGTGTTTAAATACGGTACGGAACTCAGCTTGACTTGGCCGCGTATTGTAGCTCCATTTGAGTTTCATTCCTCAAGTGGTTTTGTGCCAAAAACCAAAGCGACTTTAGGGTATGAATACCTGCAGCGTACCAAACTCTATGCGTTGCATTCTTTTAAAGGGTCTTATGGGTATTTATGGAAAGAAAGTGTAACGAAAGAGCACGAGCTAAATATTCTAGAGGTTAACTATGTAAGTCCTGAAAAGGTTACAGATTTGTACCAAGAGCAAGCTGCGGGTAACCCGTCTATGGAAAAAGTACTCGATCGACAGCTTATTTTTGGACCTACGTATGCGTATACATTTACCAATACGATGCGTCAATTTAAGAAGCATACTTTTTACTACAGAGGATCTCTGGATTTATCGGCAAATCTAACTGGTTTGATTATGGGAGCAAATGCTACCAACGATCAGCAGAAGCAGATTTTGGGTGTTCCATATAGTCAATACGTGAAAACAGAGCACGACTTTAGGTACTATTGGAAATTAAATAAAACCTCACAATTGATTACAAGATTGCATACTGGAATTGGGTTTGCGTATGGAAATTCGGAGCGTATGCCTTACATCAAGCAGTTTGTGGTTGGTGGAACCAATAGTGTTCGTGCATTTAGAGCGCGTACATTAGGGCCGGGTAGCTTTGACCCTACGGTAGCAAACAGCAAGTTTATTCCAGATCAGTCAGGAGATTTTCTGTTGGAAATGAACTTGGAATACAGAAAGCAATTAGCGGGTATTGTTCACGGGGCATTATTTTTAGACGCAGGGAATATTTGGTTGCTAAATGAAACGGCAGATAGGCCAGGCGGGAAGTTATCTGGTGATTTTTACAAAGAGTTGGCTGTAGGTGCAGGAGCAGGTCTGCGTTTTGATATTTCATTTTTGGTATTGCGCTTTGATTTTGCTTTCCCACTTCGTGTGCCTTATTTCCCAGAAGGGGATCGTTGGACTATTGATAAAATTAGTTTGGGAAGCAAGGAATGGCGCAAAGACAACCTGATGTTTAATTTAGCAATTGGGTATCCGTTTTAATAGTTGTAGAAAATATCTACATTTAGAACACGTTCCACACTTTGTGTTTTTGGAGTATATTCTTTAAATACTTGATTTTTAGATATTTGTGTTTTTTGTTTGTTTTGGTACGCTTATCGCAATTAGGATAAGTAAGAAAGTGTTATTAAAAAAAGAGTTTGTAAGATCTTATTTTAATTTGTGCATAACGCTTGAAAGAAAAAGAAAAAAAATAAAGTGTTTTTAAAAATTTAGTTATCTCTATTTAAGTTTTAGTAACTCATAATAAAGATATTAAAGATCGTTAGTAAGGTGAAGAAGAGAAATCTTCAGGTAAATAGGGAGCTTAGGCTCCCTTTTACTGTTTATATCGATTTTGTATTTCTCAGGTTGCTATCTAATTAATAAAAGAGTAAATTTGTAGCTATAGGAATCTAAATTATTTTTTATGAGTCATAAAATTCTTGTTATTGACGATGATGTATCTTTTTGTGTAATGCTAAAAACTTTCTTAGAAAAGAAAGGATTTGTAGTTACAAATGCATTTAATTCTAAGGATGCGGAGCAAGCGGTCGATAAAGAGAATTTCGATGTTGTTTTAACAGACGTTCGACTGCCAGATAGCGATGGAATTGAATTGTTGAAATATATAAAAAACAAATCTGCTGCTTCTCAAGTTATTTTGATGACGGGGTACACTGAAATCAAAACAGCGGTAAACGCTATGAAGTTAGGAGCTTTTGATTATGTTGGGAAACCTATCAATCCAGATGAAATTGTATTTACAATCAATCAAGCTTTGGATAAAAAGGGATCCAATCAAACTTCTGCTACCTACAAAACCAGTAAGCCTAAAACGGCAGCTTCTTCTGAAAGCGATACAGATTCAGAATTTGTAAGAGGAGCGAGTAAAGCATCGAAACAATTACACGAATACATCGATTTAGTAGCTCCAACCAATATGTCTGTATTGATTATTGGAGATAGTGGAACAGGAAAAGAAAACATAGCGCATTCCATTCATTTAAAAAGCAAGCGCAAAGAGCAGCCTTATATCGCAGTTGACTGTGGGGCTATACCAAAAGATTTGGCATCAAGTGAATTCTTTGGACACGTCAAAGGGTCTTTTACAGGAGCTGTAGGAGATAAGATTGGGCACTTTGAAGCGGCTAATGGTGGAACTATATTTTTGGATGAGGTAGGAAATCTGTCTTATGAAGTTCAAGTTCAGTTGTTGCGTGCTTTGCAAGAGCGCAAAGTAAAACCAGTGGGAAGTAACAATGAAATCGAAGTAGATATTCGAGTTATTGCTGCAACCAATGAAGATTTGCAAAAAGCAGTTCGTGAAGGTGAGTTTCGAGAAGATTTATACCATCGATTAAATGAGTTTGGCATTGTAGCGCCTAAGTTGGTCGATCGAGGACAAGATATCTTAGTTTTTGCAAATCATTTTTTAAGTGAGTCCAATAGAGATTTAGAGAAAAATGTAATCGCTTTCTCTGATGAGGTTGAAAACTTGTTTTTGAAATACGAATGGCCAGGAAACTTACGAGAGATGAAGAACATCATTAAACGTTCTGTTTTACTTTCTAAGGGAGATGTAATTTTGAAAGAGGTATTGCCTCAAGAAATGTTTGAAGAACCCAAAGAACGCGCAGCTGAAGTTCAGCGAGAAGAAGAAGATTTAAAGCTATTCTCTTCTAAAAATGAAGAGCAAGCTATTCGTACGGCTTTAGAAAAAGTTAAGTTCAATAAAACCAAAGCCGCTCAGGTTTTGGGAATTGATCGAAAAACGCTTTATAATAAAATGAAACTATATAACATCGAGCTTTAAGACAGCTCGATGTTTTTTATTGTAGTTAGTACAAGGTTTATTTCCTCTTCTAATTTAGCGATATATGCCAAGGAGTCGGTAGCAGTTTCAAACGTGATGGTGTAATCTTCCAAAGGCTCTAATAACGCTATTGCAGTCCCTATTTCCAATTGTCTAAACATCGGTAGCATTTTATGTGCTACGTTGCTTAAAGTTGTTGTATCGAGTTCCTCGGCAGCATATTTCAAATCCAAAAGGTTTTCATTTGTACTTTCAATGAAAATCACCAGAATGTTTTTCATAGCATCTGCATCTGTTCCAATAAACTGCTTTAGTGTATTGGTGTTGTAGCTTTGCGTTGTAGAAACTTCCGTATTTATATCCGTATGAATTTCAATGTCTAATGCCTCCTCGGTATAGTCTGGATGCAAAATGGTAATGATTTCTTCAATAAGCAATTGAATCTTAACTGGTTTTGGGTGCGAACTGGTAAAGCCAAGTTCAATAAAATCTTCTGCTGTCAGATCTCTTTTACCCGATAAAGCAATCACGGGAATATTTTTAAAAGCTTCATTATCTTTTAATAGGCCTATGAGTTCAAAGCCATCTACTTTAGGCATTTGAATGTCAGAAAGAATTAAATCGATCGACTCGTTGGAAAGGGTTTCCTCTGCAAAAGAAGCATCGTTTAGCGTGATTACTTTTTTAAAGATAGGCGTAAAAACTTCCTCCATCAATTGGAGTTGCAGTTTGTCGTCATCGATTATTAGTACAGTATGCTGTTTCAGTATTTCTTGAATAGCTGTATTTGTTTGTTTTTTGTTTTTTGGGTGTTTCAAATCGCTGTCGCTTGCCTTGTACAACGGTAGTTCGATGGTGAATACCGAACCTCGGTTTAGTTCACTATCTGCTTTAATTTCTCCGTGCAATAGCTCTACTATTCGTTTTGAAATATTTAAGCCCAAACCTGTCCCTCCAAATTTTTTCTCAATTCCAGAATGTGCTTGGCGGAATTCTTTAAAAATATTCTTGATTTGATCTGCGGCGATACCAATTCCAGAATCGGCTATTTCAATGCGTATTTTATCATCTACTTTAGTTGCTTCAATACAAACGCCACCTTTTTGAGTAAACTTAATGGCGTTGGTAATCAAATTGGTCATCACTTGTTTGATTCTTTCCGGATCAGAAATAAAGTAATTGTTTAGTTCCGGGTCTACATTCCATTTCAGTTGAATGTTTTTATTGGTTGCATTTGGAAGCAAGGGAAAACAAGTATCGTTGATCAGCTCATAGAAGTTGAATGCCTCTTCAGTAATGCTGATTTTGTTGTTTTCCAATTTTGAGAAATCAATAAGGTCATTAACCAGTTTAACAATGTATTCCGATGAAGATTGTATGTTTTTGATATAGCGTTTTTGCTTGTCTTCAAGTGGGGTTTGTTGTAGTAAATCTGTAAATCCAAGTACGCTTCCCAATGGCGTTTGTATGTCGTGTGTTACCGTTGCTAATAGCATGGTTTTACTGCGTAAAAGATCTTCTTTTTCCTTGTTGAGGTGTTCCAATTCCAAACGGTATTTTTGAGTCTGGTTGAGGTCTTTTAAAATAATCCATCCCAAAATGATAACCGTAATTAGCGCCGAGCCACCAATCCAAGCAATGTTGTTTGTAGCCTTGTTGATGTTGACTTTTGAGTCGTTTATTTTTTCGTAAGAGCTGTTGAGGATATTGCGTTCTACGGTTTCTAAAATGGTGCGTAACTGATTGGTAAGGGAGCGGTTTTCCAGTAATAAACTTTGCTCTTGTTGCATTAGTTGTTGTTGGAGTAGGTGATCTTTTTTCTGAGCTTCAGAGAATATTTTCTCCATTGCATTGACTAGAGAGTCTGAAGTTTTAGGGTAATTGATTGTCGTTTTTATCGTATCTGACGATTCTGCACGGAAAGCTTGTCCCAATCGCGACCATAATGATTTTCTTTGTTTTTCACTGGTTTCGACAATAGGTTGGTGGTTTTTTTCTATTTTCTCTTTAATAGATATGATTTCAGAAATAGCAGAATCGTAATGCTCTGTCTTGTTGATGTTTTTTCTGAAGCGTACAATCTCTTGAAAGCTCTGTTTCTTTTTGTTGAGTAATTGCTGTACCGTATCTAGTTTTAAAGCAATATACGGATCATCAACATTGTATTTCATCAAATCGATTTGTTGATGGATGCTATCAAGTTGATTGTTGTAGTTTTTGATGTCTGTGGCACTTCCGGTGATGATGGCACTTCTACCTGTTGCTTCTGATGCGTATAGATTGGTGATGGCACTGCTGACCAAAAATATTTTATTGCTTTCTTCGATTACACTTTGTTCGGGAAGGGTAATTCGTTTTAATTCTTTAAAAATATAGGCACCAGAAAAAAGCGCCGCTCCAAATAAAATGATGTAGACAACGGCGATTTTGAACTGTATAGATTTTGAATTTTTCATATTTTTAAAATAATAAAGTAACAAAGATACATTTTTTAGTTTCGTCTATCATTGGTGTAGTTTAAATAACACAAGTAATAGTACGTGTTTTGGTGTTGATTTCTTTATTTGTTTTTATCTATTTTAATTGAGATAAATTTAATAATTTAAAATTATTTGTAAATTATTTGTTTTTGTATAAATATTGATTACTTTTAGGATATGAAATTTTAATATTTCTTTTAGAATTAGTTCTAGGTATGCTCCTTTATCAGATTTCTCATCTGAATGATCTACACGATGTTTACATCTTTTTATTTTTTTTGAATGTGACTAAAAATTGAATGTTATGGCGAAGTTTGATATTTTTAAAAAAGAATGGTTAGAGGTTGTTTTCGAAAATCGAAACAAAATGTATGGAGCGTATCGATTGCGTTTAGAGAGTCCTAAAACTACGGTGGTTGCTTTTTTTGGTGGCATCGGGTTGTTTGGAGTACTTTTAGGGTCTACGTTGTTGTTAAATGAGCTACAGATGGCGGCTGCCAATGCTCCAGAGGTAATCAGTTGCAACTTTGATATTCCTTTAAAAACGACCTATATACCAGCTGTAAAGCCAAAGCAGGAAGACGTTGTAGTTTTTGAAAAACCTATTGTAAAAGAAAAAGCAGAGGTTGTGGTAACTAAGAGCAATACGGTTAAGCATACGACTTTAGTTGTAGTAGATGATAATTTGGTACGGCAAGAGGTAGCAACGGTAACCGATTTGTTAAATGCAGATCCAGGTAAATTCACTACAAGTGGTGCAACTACTGGAGTTATTGATGTAGGGCAAGGCGTGTTGGGCGTGGTGCCAGCTGTGGGTAGTGATACCGATGAAACAGAGGAGGTGTTCAACCAGCTTTTTTATCACGTACAAGAAAAGGCAACGCCATTTGGAGGAATGACAGCATTCACTACTACATTTATCAGCCGTTTTCGTGCACCGGAGCTTGACGCTAATGTAAAAGAGTTGAAGATTATGGTTCAGTTTATTGTAGAGAAAAATGGTGCCCTAACCGATGTGCGTGTATTGCGTGATCCAGGGTATGGTGTGGGGAAAGAAGCACTTCGAGTATTGCGTGAAATGCCTAAATGGCAACCGGCAAAACAAAATGGTAAGGCGGTTCGTTCTCAATTTACTTTACCTATTGTAGTCAAACTACATTGATTTTAATATTTTAGGTTAGTTAATAGATATTGCCAGAATGAAAAAGAGGAATTGCTATGCAATTCCTCTTTTGTTATAGGTGTTTATTCTAAAGGCTATTTTGCGATTCCTCTAGAAATAACGATTTTTTGGATTTCTGAAGTTCCTTCGTAGATCTGTGTAATTTTAGCATCACGCATCATACGCTCCACGTGGTATTCTCTTACGTAACCATTTCCTCCGTGAATTTGAACAGCCTCAACAGTTGTATCCATCGCTGTTTTAGAAGCAAATAATTTTGCCATAGCTCCAGAGATAGAAATATCTTGACCATTGTCTTTTTCGTTAGCTGCTTTTAAGCAAAGAAGTCTTGAAGCAGAAATGCTTGTAGCCATATCAGCCAATTTAAAAGCGATTGCTTGGTGGTTGATGATTTCAGTACCAAAAGCTTTACGCTCTTTAGCATATTTTAAAGACAATTCGTAAGCCCCTTGTGCAATTCCTAATGCTTGAGAAGCAATACCGATACGTCCACCGTTAAGTACATTCATAGCGAAAGCAAAACCAAATCCGTCTTCACCAATTCTGTTTTCTTTAGGAACTTTTACATCTGTAAACATCAAAGAATGCGTATCTGATCCACGGATTCCCATTTTTTGTTCTTTAGCTCCAATTTCGAAACCTTCCCATCCTTTTTCAACGATGAAAGCATTGATTCCTTTGTGTTTTTTCTCAGGGTGAGTTTGAGCAATAACTAAATACGTAGAAGCAGTACTTCCGTTTGTAATCCAGTTTTTAGTACCGTTTAATAGGTAGTAATCTCCCATATCAACAGCTGTTGTTTTTTGTGAAGTTGCATCAGAACCAGCTTCTGGCTCAGATAAACAAAATGCTCCAATCACTTCTCCTGAAGCTAATGGTTTTAAATATTTCATTTTTTGCTCTTCACTTGCGTATTTTTCTAAACCAGCACATACCAAAGAGTTGTTTACAGACATTACTACTGCAGCAGAAGCGTCTACTTTTGCAATCTCTTCCATTGCCAATACGTAAGAAACGCTATCCAATCCGCTTCCTCCATATTTAGGATCTACCATCATTCCTAAGAATCCTAGTTCACCTAATTTCTTTACTTGCTCTGCAGGGAAAATTTGGTTTTCATCACGGTCTATGACACCTGGTGCTAATTCAGTCTGAGCAAAATCACGAGCAGCTTGTTGAATCATCAACTGCTCTTCTGTTAATTTAAAATCCATTATCTTTTATTTTATTTTACTTTTGTTTCAAGTATATTTTGTTTCAAATATAAAGCATATAAATGAATTTTTCAAAACGATTCCTTAAATTTAGAGGATGAAACAAGACAGTTATAAAGTGTTGGGAGTAATGTCGGGGACTTCCTTGGATGGACTCGATTTGGCGGTACTTCATTTTAAGTTCAATCAAGGGCAATGGAGCTTTGAAATTCAACAAGCTCATACGCAAGCGTATAGTCGGGAATGGAGCGCTCGATTGGCCACCGCTATTTCTGATTCAGAGGCAGTTGTAGCAGAAATGAATGTGGCGTATACGCGTTATTTAGCCTCGCTGATAACTGCTTTTATCGAGGCGTATAAGGTTGATGGTTTAGATGCAGTTTGCTCTCACGGGCATACTGTTTTTCATCGACCAGACGAGGGGTTTACCTTGCAAATTGGCAATTTACCCGAATTGGCTACTTGGATAGGTTTGCCGGTTGTATGCGATTTTCGAGTGCAAGATGTTGCTTTAGGCGGACAAGGGGCGCCGTTGGTTCCTATTGGTGATCGGATGCTTTTTAAGGAATACGAAGCTTGTTTGAATTTAGGAGGTTTCGCAAATGTCTCATACGAAGCTGTTTTGGGTAATCGTATCGCTTTTGATCTCGTAGCGGTGAATACGGTATTGAATCGGTTGGTAGCGCCCTTGGGCTTGGAGTATGATGCCGAAGGAAAATTAGCAGCTGGCGGGCAGGTAATTACGCCGCTTTTAGATGCTTTAAATGCACTTCCTTTTTATGGTGAAAAGCCGCCGAAATCATTGGGACTGGAGTATGTAAATCAAGTTATTTGGCCTATAATCGAGCGCTTTGAAGCCCCGGTAGAAGATGTGTTGCATACCTATGTAAAACACATTGCTCAACAAATTGTAGCGGGAATTCCTAGTGATATCCAGCGTGTTTTAGTCACAGGTGGTGGGGCTTTTAATAGCTTTTTAATGGATTGCTTGCGCCAATGTGCCACAACGGTAACTTTTGAGGTGCCAACAGCCGAGTTGGTCAATTTTAAAGAGGCATTAATCTTTGGTTTTTTAGGTGTTTTGCGCTTGGAAGAAACCCCTAATGTCTTAGCGAGTGTCACTGGAGCAAAGCGAGATCATTGTGCAGGACTAGTCTATGCGCCCAAGCAGATAAACGGTGTTTAAAAGCTGTTTTTGGGACAGTTTTTATAAAATAAGCGCTTGAAAAAGATAAAAAAGCAGCTTTTTGTTGTTTTCTTAAAAGAGTGTGTGAAAGAGGTCTTAAAAATTCACACATTGGGCGTGTAAATGGTGAAAATCGTCTTATATTTGAACCTTGTATTGGGAAGCTATTAAAAATAAAATAACCAAGGGAAGTATTGATAGTAAAGTGGTTAAAATAAAGAAACTGCTTGAAGGAGCTTCAATGTTTTGGAGTAAGAAATACTTGGTTTAAAATTGGTATAAAAATTGTTACCTGTACAATTAAAAAAAAGAATAGTCGTTTAAAGTAATTAACAAATTAGACATTTATGATTCAGTTCCTACAAGTGGATACTACGGCAGTTGCCACACAAGCATTAGCGCAAGCGGGTGAAATAGTAAAAAAAGAGTTTTCGTTGAGTGAAATCATTTTCAGTGGTGGTTTGATTGGGCAAGTTATTATGGGTATCATTTTTTTGATGCTTTTTTGTGCTTTATACCTTTATTTTGAGCGTTGGTTTGCTATTCGTCAAGCCTCTAAGATTGATGAGAACTTTATGACTCAAATCAAGATGTATCTGTCTCAAGGAAAGATTGATCAAGCAAAAGCGTTGTGTGTCAATACCAATACGCCTGTTGCTCGTTTGGTGGGTAAAGGAGTTTCTAGAATTGGAAAGCCATTACAAGACATCAATATTGCTATTGAAAATGCAGGGAAGCTTGAAGTATATAAAATGGAGAAAAACATCAGTATGCTTGCAACGCTTTCTGGTGCTGGACCAATGACAGGTTTCTTAGGAACGGTTGTAGGAATGGTGATTGCCTTTCACGAAATGGCTTCAGCTACTACCAATCGCATTGATATGAGTGTTTTGGCAGAAGGAATTTATACAGCGATGATGACTACTGTTTTCGGACTTATCGTAGGGATTATTGCTTATGTAGGATACAACCATTTGGTGAGTAAAATTGATAAAATTGTTCATCAATTAGAAGCAAATGCTATCGACTTTTTAGACTTGTTAAATGAGCCTGCATAATGAATATTAGAGGAAGAAATAAGGTATCAGCAGATTTCAATATGTCGTCGATGACGGATATTGTATTTTTGTTATTGATCTTTTTTATGGTTGCTATTACCACAATGACTACCACGAATGCTTTGGATTTGGTATTGCCAAATTCTGAAGGAAAATCGGATCAGGTAGAAACAGTTGCTGTGAGTATTGATGAGCAGTCCAACTATTATATCGATCAAGATCAGGTTGGTGTAGAGCTTTTAGAAGAAGGATTGAAAGAGAAATTAGCAAATCAAGAAGAACCTAATTTGGTTTTGCACGTAGCTAAAGGAGTTCCTGTAGAAGATGCCGTAATGGTTATGGACATAGCCTACAGAAATAATTATAAAATTGTATTGGCCGTTGCGCCTAAGTAACTATGACGTTTTTTAAAACCGAACACGAGAAAAGATCTTTTACAATTACCTCATTGGTTTTTGTACTGCTGTTTCTTTTGTTTTTTTTCTATAAGTTTACTTCAATTACGGTTGAGCCACCTATAATGGGAGGGGAGATTGCTATTAATTTTGGTACTACAGAAAAAGGAAAGGGAACGGTTCAGCCTACAAAACCTATTGAGTCTGCACCAGAACCAGAGGTGGCAACAAAACCGGTAACGGCAGAGAAAGTTGTTACTACTCAAAAAACGGCAGAAGCACCTGTAGTTAAAGCAGCAGATAAACCAAGTGTTCAAAAAGAAACAGCAAAGCCTGTAAAGGCAGATCCTAAACCAACTACAAGTAAAACAACCAACGATGCTTTGGCAAGTTTAATCAATGGACCTGTAAGTAAAGGAGAGCAAGGTGGGCAAGGTAATGATCAGGAAGGTGGTGATGCTGGGAAAATTACGGGAGATATTTATGCCAACAG
>JASLDM010000029.1 GCA_030151565.1 Flavobacterium sp.
TTACAAAAAAGTCTCTTTATTGTTTTGATCAGAAAACACAGTTACTATTTGAGCCCTTAATATTGATTTCTCAAAGTCAATACTAAGGGCTCAAATAGTTTATAAAACACAGCAAAGACACAATCAACGCATCGTTAAAAAGTAGCGAGAACTAATCCAGTACAATGATTCATTCAAACTGGGAATAGTTGCTTAAACAGTTCAAAACCATTACAACCCATTCTCCGACATATTGAACTACTCCACCTACCTCAAACCTCCATCAATAGTACCTTACACGCACCTTCTACCAGACAGCTACCACATTACTACCAAACACCTTCGGAAAAAAGGCTAATTTCCGAGTATCTATGGTACTTGTCTCGAACATGTCTCGAACAACTACTATACAAAAGTAGATCATAACCAAAGTAGATTTTTACTTAGTCCTCAACTTTTGCAACTGATCCAATTTTGCGTAAAACTATTTTAAGACGGGATATATAAATAAAAAAAGCCCCTTAAAAAAGGGGCTTTTTGTTGGCCTACAAGGACTTGAACCTTGAACGACTGAACCAAAATCAGCTGTGTTACCATTACACCATAGGCCATTAAAAAGGCGATATTTCGGCTTTCATAAAAAAAGACCCTAGAAAATACAAAAGGATCTTTTTGTTGGCCTACAAGGACTCGAACCTTGAACGACTGAACCAAAATCAGCTGTGTTACCATTACACCATAGGCCATTAAACCTGCATCTCAAAAGCATTTTACTTCTGTAATGCGGATGCAAAAGTAGCACTATTTTTCAATTCCGCAAATATTTCCTTTGAAAAAATTAAAATTTGTCTTTTTTTGATCTTACCGAAAATAAAAATGACTTTATTTGTATCTTCACAGCTTTATATAAAATCAAGTATTTAAATAACTATGTCGTCATTTAATTTTAAAAAATGGGATTTAATCGTAGGATGGTCTGTTTTTCTAATAGCCCTGATTACTTACACCCTTACCGTTGAGCCAACTGTTAGTTTTTGGGATGCGGGGGAATACATTGCCACCTCAGCAAAACTTCAAGTTGGTCACCCGCCAGGAGCCCCCTTATATCAAATGCTTGGAGCTTTCTTCTCGTTATTTGCTTCTTCTCCAGAAAAGATTGCCCTTATGGTCAATATGGTTGCAGCAGTTTCTAGTGCTTTTACTATTTTATTTTTATTCTGGTCTACAACACACCTTCTTAAAAAAATAACCGCTAGCTATACCGAATTAAATCAAAACAATTGCATTGCAATTATCGGGAGTGCTGCTGTAGGAGCTTTGGCCTTTACTTTCAGCGACAGTTTCTGGTTTAGCGCCGTAGAAGCAGAAGTTTACGCTACAGCTATGCTTTTAATTTCGCTGTTGTTATGGTTGGGATTAAAATGGATTGAAGATATCGATAACCCGAGAGGAAATAGATGGTTATTACTCATTGCCTTATTAGTTGGATTCTCATTCGGCGTTCACTTAATGGCTTTATTAACTATTCCTTCAATTGGATTTTTATATTACTTCAAGCGTTATGAAAAAGTAACTATAACCAACTTTATTGTAGCAAATGTAGCAGTAGTGGCTGTATTATTCTTTGTGTTTAAATTCTTATTCCCGTATACCCTAGCCTTTTTTGGTAAAACCGAGATTTTTATGGTTAATTCCCTAGGCTTGCCGTTCAATTCGGGAACTATTTTTGCAACAGTATTGATTGTAGCTTTCTTTATTTTTGCATTAAAGTATACTAAACAAAAGAACAAACCATTTGCCAACACTTTGGTTCTTTCGGTTATGTTTATTCTAGTAGGATTATCTTCTTGGATGATGCTTCCTATTCGTTCTAATGCGAATGTAGTCATCAACGAAAACCGCCCTTCCGATGCCGCTGAACTTTTAGCGTACTACAACAGAGAGCAATACGGTTCTGAAAGCATTATTTATGACGCATTATATACGGCAAAATACACAGGTCTAGACAAGAGAAATCCTTATGTGGACGAAAAGCCAAATTACGAGCGTGATTACCAAACAGGAAAATACGTTATTGTAAACAACTATGTAAACGCAGAACAGAACTACGATAGTGAACAAAAAGGTTTCATGCCTAGAATGTGGAGTAAAGACACAAACCACAGAATCAATTATATGCGTTTTTCTAAAGCACCAAACTTCCGTGTAAGCCCTCAATATGCTGATGAAGAAGAAATTGTTGAGACTACAAACCTTGTAAAACAAGCGTTTGCTACAGGTGAAATTGGCCTGGATGGTTTGGATAAATTCTTAGATCAATACGGTCAGTTTTTGATTATTGAGAAACCAAGCTTTATGGACAACGTAGGCTTTATGTTTGAATATCAATTTGGATATATGTATTGGCGTTATTTGATGTGGAACTTTGTAGGACGCCAAAATGATATTCAAGGAAATTACGACAGTGAAAATGGAAATTGGATTAGTGGAATTCCTTTTATCGACGAAATTCGCCTAGGTTCACAAAAAGATTTACCTTCTGATGTTTTAAACAACAAAGGACGTAATACTTATTTTTTCCTTCCGTTTATTTTAGGTTTAATCGGTTTTGTATTTCACTTTAAAAAAGATCCGAAAACATTTTATGTCTTACTAGCATTATTCCTTTTTACAAGTATTGCTTTAAAATTATTCTTAAACGAGCGTCCTTTTGAACCTCGTGAACGAGATTATGCTGTTGTAGGCTCCTTCTTTGTTTTTGCAATGTGGATTGGATTTGGAGTCTATGCTATTTATGATGGACTTAAAAAATACCTGAATGCAAAAATTGCTGGTCCAGTAATTATCACAGCTTCACTTTTAGCAGCTCCTGTTTTAATGGCTACTCAAAACTGGGACGATCACGATAGATCTGATCGTTATACAGCCTTAGCAAACGCTAGAGCCTATTTAGATTCTTGTGATGAAAATGCTATTTTATTTACCATTGGAGATAACGACACCTTCCCGCTTTGGTATGTTCAGGAAATCGAAGGATATCGTACCGATGTTCGTATTGTTTGTACAAGCTTATTCCAACAAGATTGGTACATCGATCAAATGAAAGCAAAAGCTTATGAATCTGAGCCATTGCCGATAGATTTCTCACACAGCCAATACGTAGCAGGAACTCGCGATGTTATTATCATAAAGGATCTTGTTGAGGAACGCATTGACATCAAACAATTTTTAAACTTTGTTAAATCAGAAGATCCAAGAACTAAAACAACTTTAGAGTCTGGTCAATCCCTACATTTAGCACCAACACGTAAAATTCGTATTCCTGTAGATAGTACAGTTGTAGTTAAAAACAATATTGTTTCAGAATATTTAAGAGATCAAATTGTTCCTTATATCGATGTAGACATCAAAGACCCTATACTGTACAAACTACGTTTGATGATGTTGGAAATTATCGCGAACAACAATTGGGAGCGCCCAATCTACTTCTCTGGAGGAGCTATGGGGGACGAAGATTTCTTATGGATGAAAGACTACTTACAGCTAAGTGGACTTACATATAAGCTAGTACCAATTCTTAATGAAAATAGCCCTAGCAACAACCACCCCTTAAATCTAGGTTCTATAGATGCAGACCGTATGTATAACACCGTGAAAAGCTGGTATTGGGGGAATATGGGAAGTGATAAAATTTATCACGATCCACAAACGCGCAGAAATAGTTTGCAATACCGTATTAATTTAGCCCGATTAACAGAAAAACTAATTCAAGAAGACAAGCTAGATAAAGCAAAAGAAATTGCAGACATTGCGATAACAAATATGCCTATCGATTATTACGGATACTACCAACTTGTAGATCCTTTTGCCGAGGCATACTACCTGGTTGGAGAGAAGCAAAAAGCTCACAACATTATCGAACAATTAGCTGTAAAATATCAAGAAAAACTGAATTATTACAAAGGTTTTGAACTGAGTCACCAAAATGAATATGCAATGGAAATTATGACGGAAATAGAAACATACCGTCAAATGATAGCTATTGCACAAAATCACGATGAGGCTTTCTATAAAAAACTCGCTGCAGATTTTAATATTTACAACGGCTATTTCAAACGATTTAATAGACCTAACTTATAATAAAATTCAAGGCGATAGTACTCAAAACTATCGCCTTAGTTTTTATAACTTTGTACCACAAAAAATTAAACCAAGATCAAGATGATTGAACATAAAAATCAGCCCAAAACCGACCTTGCTCAATTAGGAGAATTTGGACTTATTGAACATTTGACAAAAAACTTAGAACTAAAACAACCTTCTACTATCAAGGGAATTGGAGATGATGCCGCTGTTTTAAAATTTGATAATCAAGAAGTAGTTGTTTCAACTGATTTATTGGTTGAAGGTGTACATTTTGACTTAGCCTATATGCCTTTAAAACATTTAGGCTATAAAGCGGTAGTTGCGAATGTATCGGACATCTGCGCAATGAATGCCACGCCTACACAAATTACAGTTTCTTTAGCCGTATCAAACCGGTTCCCATTAGAAGCATTAGAAGATCTTTATGAAGGCATCGCTTTGGCATCGAACTATTACAAAGTAGATGTTGTTGGTGGAGATACGACATCTTCTCAAAAAGGTCTTACCATCAGTATTACAGCAATTGGAGTTGCGGACTCTAAAGACTTAGCATATAGAAATGGTGCCCAATCAACAGACTTGTTAGTGGTCACTGGAGATATTGGAGCAGCCTATATGGGCTTACAAGTTTTGGAGCGCGAGAAGCAAGTGTACCTAGTAAATCCAAATAGCCAACCCGATTTAACTCCATACGATTACATCATTGAAAGACAACTCAAACCTGAAGCCAGAGTAGACATCAAGAAGTTATTAGAAGAATTGGATGTTCAACCAACCTCAATGATCGATGTTTCTGATGGTTTATCTTCTGAAATCATGCATTTATGTACCCAATCTAAAGTAGGTTGTAATCTATATGAAGACAAACTTCCTTTGGACCCTCAATTCATCAACACTTGTGAAGAATTCAATATAGACAGTACAACGATCGCAATTAACGGAGGAGAAGATTATGAACTCTTGTTCACGATAAAAATGGAAGATTTTGAAAAAATAAAAGGAAATCCAAATCTTTCAATTATTGGCCATATGACACAAGAAAGCGAAGGAATTCACTTAATTACTAGAGCAAATACAAAAATACCTCTAAAAGCACAAGGTTGGAATGCCTTAAGCCAAGAGCAAGAATAATTTCAAAAGCACGATATAGCAAACTATATCGTGCTTTTTTAATAGAATCTCTTTTTTAACTCATTAAAAGATTATGTTAATTTGTTTTTATCGGTTGCAAATAAGTATATTTACCGATAGCAAAATACCATAAAATGAACAATAAATATCAACTCAAAGTTAACGGTAATCTTGTTTTGGAATGTTCGCAATTAGAAGAACAAAACATAGACCTGGTTAACATCAACGAGAAAACCTTACATGTTCTGAAAGACCAAAAGACGTATCAAGCGGAAATAGTTTCAGAACAATTCAATGATAGATCTTACACTATCGTAGTTAATGGGAGTACCTATCAAGTACAAATTCAAAACGAACTAGACCAACGAATCAATCAAATGGGATTTTCATTAGGAAATACCAAACAAGTAAATGCTGTAAAAGCACCAATGCCTGGATTGATTCTAGATATTTCTGTGTCAGTTGGGCAAGAAGTAGCCGAAAATGACAATCTCTTAATTTTGGAGGCAATGAAAATGGAAAACAATTTGAGTGCGCCAAGAGCAGGAATAATCAAAGCTATTCACGTAGAAAAAGGAGCTACAGTAGATAAGGGGCAATTATTAATTGAATTTGAGTAAAACATGAAGAAGATATTAGTTGCCAATCGTGGCGAAATAGCTGTTCGTATTATGCAGACAGCACAAAAAATGGGAATCAAAACTGTTGCTGTTTACTCAACTGTAGATAGAAATGCTGCGCACGTTAAAATGGCTGATGAAGCTGTTTGGATTGGAGAATCACCTTCAAACCAATCTTACCTATTAGGGGATAAAATTATTGAAGTAGCAAAGGCACTACAAGTAGATGGAATTCATCCTGGATATGGCTTTTTAAGTGAAAATGCTCATTTTGCTGAAGCTTGTGAGAAAAATGGACTTATTTTTATAGGCCCAAAATCACACGCTATTGAAGTAATGGGTAATAAATTAGCTGCAAAAGAAACGGTTAAAGCATATAACATCCCAATGGTACCAGGTTTGGACGAAGCCATTACAGATGTAGCTAAAGCAAAAGCTGTTGCCAAAGAAATTGGCTTTCCAATACTAATCAAAGCTGCTGCTGGAGGTGGAGGAAAAGGAATGCGTGTGGTAGAGAATGAAGCTGAATTTGAGTCACAAATGCAACGCGCTATTTCAGAAGCCACATCAGCTTTTGGAGATGGTTCTGTATTTATCGAAAAATACATTGGAGCGCCCAAACATATCGAAATTCAAGTATTAGCAGATCAACACGGTCATATCGTACATTTATTTGAACGCGAATGTAGCGTACAACGCCGTCATCAAAAGGTAATAGAAGAAGCACCTTCTGCAGTATTAACACCCGAAGTACGTCAAAAAATGGGGGAAGCCGCAGTAAAAGTAGCCGCTTCTTGTAACTATGTTGGCGCTGGAACCGTAGAGTTTTTACTAGATGAAAACCTAAACTTCTACTTCCTTGAGATGAATACTCGCTTGCAGGTAGAGCATCCTGTTACGGAATTAATTACTGGTTTAGACTTAGTAGAAATGCAAATCCGCATAGCTCGAGGAGAAACATTGCCATTTACACAAGAAGATTTAAAAATAAAAGGACACGCGGTAGAATTACGTATTTATGCTGAAGATCCTTTAGACGACTTCCTTCCAAGTGTAGGTCACTTAGAAATTTACCAACTTCCTACAGGAGAAGGTATTCGTGTGGACAACGGAATAGAACAAGGAATGGATGTTCCTATTTACTACGATCCCATGTTAGCCAAATTAATTACATATGGAAAAACTCGTGAAGAGGCTATTCAGCTTATGTCAAAAGCAATTGCTAAGTACAAAGTAAAAGGAATCTCAACAACACTTCCATTTGGTAAGTTTGTTATGGAGCACGAAGCTTTTCAATCAGGACAATTCGATACGAATTTTGTAAAAAAATTCTACAGTGCTGATTTACTTAAAGACCAACAAAAACAAGAAGCTGAAATAGCTGCTTTTATTGCTTTAAAACAGTATCTGGAAGATCAAAAACAACTTCGTATACCTAATTAAAAATCTATGGAACCTAAAATAAAAATATTACAAGATAAAATAGCTCAAGCTCATTTGGGTGGTGGCGAAAAACGTATTGAAAAACAACACGAAAAAGGAAAACTAACTGCAAGAGAACGAATCGAATACCTTTTAGATGAAGGTTCGTTTGAAGAAGTAGGTATGTTGGTAACACACCGCACCACAGACTTTGGAATGCAAAAAGAAGTATATCTAGGAGATGGTGTAGTTACAGGTTACGGAACTATTAACGGCCGACTTGTCTATATTTTCGCTCAAGACTTTACCGTTTTTGGTGGAGCTTTATCAGAAACACACGCAGAAAAAATCTGCAAAGTAATGGATATGGCTTTAAAAATGGGCGCTCCAATGATTGGGTTAAATGACTCTGGAGGTGCTCGTATTCAAGAAGGTGTGCGCTCTTTAGGAGGATATGCAGATATCTTTCACCGAAATGTTCAAGCCTCTGGTGTGATCCCTCAACTATCTGCTATTATGGGACCTTGCGCAGGAGGAGCCGTTTATTCTCCAGCTATGACTGACTTCACAATGATGGTTGAAGGTTCGAGTTACATGTTTGTTACTGGTCCAAACGTTGTTAAAACAGTAACTAACGAAACAGTAACCTCGGAAGAATTAGGAGGAGCAAGTACACACTCTACAAAATCTGGTGTTGCACACACAACATCACCTAACGATGTTGCTTGTTTGGAAGATTTAAAAACACTTCTTTCATACCTTCCACAAAACAATACGGAGTTTGCAGAAAACATTCCTTACACATTAGGTGAAGAATATAGAACCGCATTAGATCAAATTATTCCAGACAATGCGAATAAGCCTTACGATATGAAAGAGGTGATCCAAAACATTATTGATGAGGATTCATTCTTTGAAATTCACAAAGATTTTGCAGAAAACATTGTCGTTGGTTTTGCACGACTTGGCGGACGCAGTATTGGAATTGTAGCAAACAACCCTATGTTTTTAGCAGGATGTTTAGACGTAAATAGTTCAATTAAAGCAGCTCGTTTTACTCGTTTTTGTGATGCCTTCAATATTCCTTTGTTAGTACTTGTAGATGTACCAGGTTTTTTACCAGGAACAGATCAAGAGTGGAACGGGATTATTGTACACGGAGCAAAACTTTTGTATGCATTAAGTGAAGCTACCGTACCAAAGGTTACGGTGATTACAAGAAAAGCTTATGGAGGAGCTTATGATGTTATGAACTCAAAACATATTGGTGCCGATTTGAACTTCGCATGGCCAACAGCAGAGATTGCGGTAATGGGTGCAAAAGGTGCGAGTGAAATTATCTTCAAAAAAGAGATTTCAGAAGCAGCAGATCCAGCAGCTAAACTTCTTGAAAAAGAAGCTGAATACGCAGAAAAATTCGCCAATCCTTACAGAGCGGCAGAACGTGGATTTATAGATGAAGTTATTTTACCTAATCAAACGCGACGTAAACTTATTAAAGGTTTCGCAATGCTTGAAAACAAAGTAATCGAAGCGCCAAAACGTAAACACGGAAATATTCCTTTATAAAAATCAAAAACCTTTTACCTAAACGTAAAAGGTTTTTTTTATTTTATCAAATGCGTTAATATCCTATAATAGAAAATTTAAATATTACGAGGGGGTTTTGAAACACAAACACACTTAAAACGCAAAATCTACAAAGAAATAAGCTAATTTCAAGCTCTTGCTATTCTTAATGTTAAAGGGTTTTAGTACTTTTGCACTATGGCAAAACAAGATGATATTTTTAAGAACGTTATTTCGCACGCTAAAGAGTATGGTTATATCTTTCCATCAAGCGAAATATACGATGGTTTAAGCGCAGTATATGACTACGCTCAAAACGGTGTGGAGTTAAAAAGAA
>JASLDM010000114.1 GCA_030151565.1 Flavobacterium sp.
TTTGGTGGCGGAATTACAATTGTGTAAGGCTCTCTATGATCAGGTGTTGAATGAAAATACTTATTTTCCATCCAGTACTGATACCACTTTTGCTCTACTTGCTTAGCGTCGAATTGTGCAGGTATTGTCATTATACTATTACTTATTAAATTTTAAAAAATCTAAATTACTAAAAACCCTATGAATAGTCGTATTTTAAGAACAAATATTTTTCTGGTACGTTTTTTGCAACTTGATCAGCAAAAATACTGATAACTCAGGAATAATAAAAACAATCTTTTTTGATCTCAATTGTTAAAATATTTGTGAGTTTATCAAAAGTTTTTAATTTTACGAATCATAAAAAACATTGAAACGATGAAAAAACTATTAGCTTTATTCACTTTACTATTTGTAAGCGCAGTATCTTTTGCTCAAACTGGACCAAAAATTGAGTTCACTGCAGAAAACAACACTATCGATTATGGTAAAGTAGTAAAAGGACAAGACAGTGGTCTAAGAACTTTCGAATTTAAGAACACAGGAGATGCTCCTTTGGTTGTTTCTAACGTTCGATCTACTTGTGGATGTACTGTTCCTTCTAAACCAGAAGCTCCAATTATGCCTGGAAAAACTGGAAAAATAGACGTAAAATACAATATGTCATTAGGAAGAATCAGCAGAACATTAACTGTAGAAACTAATGCAACGAACTACACAGACGGTAAAGTTGCTATTAGAATTAAAGGAGAGGTTATTGCTCCAGAAAACTAACATTTTTTAAAAGTAAATAATAAAAAAAGCTGCAAAATTTGCAGCTTTTTTTATTGGTGTTATTTCATACACGCTATTCAAAAAAGATATTTTTATGAATCGCTTCTTCTAAAACCTTGACGTCTTTAATTTTTAACTTACTGTCAAAAGCAGCAATATGTTTGCTATGATGAATATCTGACCCAACAAAGTCAATCAGTTGCTCTCGCAACAAAAAGTTTGCAGCCTCCAATACGTGGCCTCCGTAATAGCCAACCGTTGAAAGCAAATTCATCTGAAAATGACAGCCCGCACGCTTTAATTTTTTATACATATCGGTTTGTTGATGATAAAAATTATAGCGTTCTGGATGTGCTAAGACAATTTCATAGCCATTTGATTTTAGTTCGAATAAAATATCAAAAAGCTGAATCGGTGGATTGATATAAGACATCTCTACCAAAACATAATTATCTTTTAACGTTAGTAATTTCTCACTATGTATACGTTGCAAGAAACTATCATCCATCATATATTCAGATGCTACACCCAATTGTAATGAAGCCGCTTCTTGAGGTAGAACTTCTTTAACCTCAGCATACTTTGCTAAAATTCCTTCTCTAGTATTATCCCATACAAATGGCGTGGTGTGTGGTGTTGCAATTGCCTTTGAAAATCCGAAATTTTTCATCGAATTAATAATCATTTGGGTATCCTCTTTTGTTTGGGCACCATCGTCAATTCCAAATAATAAATGTGAATGAATATCTACATAATCATTAGGAATCAAATCTTTCAAAACAGGTTTCTGTTTAAAAAATGAGAACATACTTATACTCTTTTATATCAAACAAATATACAAGATAAAAAGGGCTTTTAATCAATTAGGTTACGCTCTTTGTGATTTCTTTAAGATCCATAGACTTAAAAGTGTTACTATCCAAAGAGGCAAAGCAATAAGTAGTTTTTCTGAATTAATATTTAATCCTGCAAAAAGCACGAGTGACATTAATAAAAGTGGAAGCAAAAGCTTTAATTTCCCTTTATATTTAGGAGCAGACCAAAACGGAATAAATATAAAAAGTGGATTGCATAAAAATATACTATTATTGTTTAGCAATTCTGAGTGAAAAGAATAATATCCTACAAAAGAAAAGAAAAACCCTAATAATCCAAGAATAATAAAAAACGTATTTCGCACAAAAGCACTCTTCATCCCCAATAGCACAACAGCCAATACAATACAAAAGAACCAATAAGTATTCCACCAAGGTGCTACTTCTGCAGTTTCACTCTGATATAGAATTGTCGTTTCTTTCACCAAAGGCTTCCCATTCACTTGAGTTTTTTCTAAACCTAACATAAATTTATCTGGTAGAAAAAGCAATATAGAAGCGTGATCTACTTTAGCTCCAAAAATGAGATTGATTCCCAATTTTTCGAAATAATTGTTTTTTAAATACGTATTTAAAATCGTACGATAATCCTCTGTATTGCCTTCAACTGCAGTTATAATAGGAGCATCTAAAACTTCGTTCAATAAATCCACAACCTTGGTTGTACAATTTTGATCGATAAACTTATATTGATAATACTTTTGATCGTCTTCTAATGATCGATTTAAGCGCTGCCATATCTGTTCTTTTTGGCTCACCGTTAAGTCCAACTGTTGCTCATATACCGATCGATCTTCATAAGCATAGGATCTCACAAAACGTTGATAATCGTCATAAGCAACAAAATACATCAAATCACCTTTTACAAACTTTCCGTAAAAATTTTCTGTATTAAAATCAAACATCCCATAATTATATACACGATCAATTCCCTGAATAGGATCATAGATGCGAATTCCTGTATGTCCATACAAAGCATAAAGCTCACTTCCTGTTCCACAAGTCAAAACACTAATTTCGGCTTGCGCTGTTAAGGGAATTGAAGCTGCGAATGCATTTTGTATTTGCAGAAAAAACAGAACAATAAGTACTATAAAATGTTTCATAATTATTTACGACTAAAAATACCTAAATCTAACTTAAGAGAAAAAACATTTGAATAAAGTGCCACACTTTGATCGCCAATATCCGTTAAAGCATAATCGACCTGAATGCCTTTGTAATGGAAGCCAACCCCAACATTAGGCTGAAAGCCTATTTTCTCTCCACCCTCTAACTGCTCCGTTTGTTGAAAATTTCCAATTCCTCCTCTTACAAAAACCATATCGGTATACGCAAACTCTACCCCTAATGAAGGGTATAAACTAAATCCTTTGGTGGCGATTAAAGCTTTTGTTTCTGCAAATTCTACATGAAGACCTATGGCAGTTTGTACTGAGAAATCTTGATTAAAGGAAAATGTTTTAGCCGCTCCTAACTGTAATTTAGGTAGTGTTATTTCAGAGGTTTCTGGCAATTCGTTATTTTCACCAGGTATTGCTTGACTAATTTTATCAAACTCTTTTTTATTTATCGACCACATATTATATGTTGTGGTAATATCTCTAGCCATCGCTCCAAACTTCCAACCAGAAGCTACCTGATATTGAGCCCCTAAATCGAATCCGAATCCCCAAGAATTGGCGAATTTACCAATAACACGACGTACAACCTTTGCATTAACCCCCCAATTTAATCCCTCAACTCTTGTTTTTCGAGCGTAAGAAGCTGTAAAAGCATAATCTGCTGCAGAAAACAAACTAATTTTATCGTAATTAATATTTCCATTTTGATCAATCAGTTCCGTTGTGTTCATTATATCATCCACACCAAAACGTATAATAGACAAGGCAACAGCACTCTTTTCGTCTACAGGCATTGCAAAAGCAGCATAGTCATATTGCGCTATATTAGCAAAATAACTTGCATGCATTAAGGCGAGTTGTTTATCTTCCAAGTGAAGTAAGCCCGCAGGATTCCAATAGGCTGCATTCACATTGTTTGTTGTGGCTGTTACACTATTAGCCATTCCTAAAGCAGCAGCATCAACCCCTATATTTAAAAATTCATTCGAATACTTCCTAACTTTCTGAGCATGAATACTTATTGAAAAAAGGATGAAACAAAAAAGAAGTGTTTTTCTCACAATTCGTAGGTTTATTACAAAGATGTAATAAAATTCCCAAATACTAAACTCCTGCAGTTATTTAATTATTCATTACTTTTATGATACATTTGCAAGATATAGTGCTCTAGGGGCTTTCATTAAAAAAACGACTATGAAGAAACACATTCCCAATCTTATTACAATGTTAAACCTAGGTTCAGGTTTAATAGCTATGATCTATGCCTTTGACGATAATTATATCATGGCTTTTTTATGGATCTGCTTAGGTATATTTTTTGATTTTTGGGACGGATTTGCTGCTAGATTACTACAGGTAAAAAGCGAACTAGGTCTACAATTAGACTCTCTTGCAGATATGGTTACAAGTGGGGTTGTACCAGGGTTAATTATGTACAAGCTTCTAGCTAATATTCAGAACAATCAAGATTTATATAATTTATCACCTGAAAATGGCTTTATGGGAATACTCCCTTATTTTGGATTTCTTATCACTCTAGGCTCCGCTTATCGACTTGCTAAATTCAATATAGACACAAGACAAACAGATTCATTCATCGGTTTACCTACTCCGGCAAATGCTTTATTTATAACCAGTTTAGCCATCATTAATATTGAATGGGTTAACACCTTTATACTTACCAATCCGTATATTTTAATCGGAATTAGTGTTTTTAGTGCTTATATTCTTAACGCTGAACTTCCTCTCTTTTCTTTAAAAATAAAAGATAAAGGTGCTTTTGCAGCAAATAAACTAGCTTATTTATTTGTTTTATTTTGCGTTTTGATGTTGGTTGTCTTCCAATTAACAGCAATTCCCATCATTATTATTAGTTATGTATTAACTTCAGTAATTAGAAACATTACATCAAAAAAAATTACAAATATTTAAAAAACAAGAAGGTCGCTCATTTGAGCGACCTTCTTTTCTGTAAATTAAAAAACTATAATAGTAACAACTATTTTACTCTTACTTCCAATCTTTGATTTCTTTTTCGATTGCCTCCCTAGTCTTCCCAGTTTTCTCTTGAATCTTTCCGACTACTTCATCGAATTTACCATCTAGTAAAGCTTCGTTGTCATTAAACCATTCTCCATATTTTTGTTTGAATGCTCCTTTAACTTGATTCCACTTACCTTCTAATTCTAACTTGTTCATAATTTATTTGTTTTTGATTAGTACTTTAAAGATACAAAATCAAATAAGCCCTGTCTGTTAAGAAAATCATATTTAACTAAAAAGACAACTTAAGAAAATACCGTTATAAATGTTTCTATTATAATTTTAAAATCTTCAGTTATAGATTTCTTATCAAGATATTCAATATTCATTTTAACTTTATCTGGGAATATCACTTCTCGATTGTACGCATCAGGGTCGTCTTGTTTTGACAACAACTCAACCTCATTACAATATTTAATAGAAGCTCTAGATGTTAGCCCTGGACGTAATTGAAGTACTTTACGATCTGATCCTTCAAGTAAATCATAAAACCCTACTAAATCAGGTCGAGGACCAACAATACTCATACTTCCAAATAATATATTAATTAATTGAGGCCATTCATCCATTTTATATTTCCTTAGAAAAAGTCCAAAGCGTCCAATTTCTAATTCATTCTTGTGTCCCAACGGATATATCGTTTTAAACTTTATGATTGTAAACGTCTGAGCATCCTTTCCTACTCGTTCTTGAAAAAAAAATCCATTAGAACGCATTTCAACCGAAAGAACTATCCAAAGAAAAAGAATCGGTACAATTAAGACAAGTAACAACAAACAAGATCCAATAATATCAAAAAGTCGCTTGCTCATTTGTTTCTCTCAATTAAAGTGATTCCTTATCAAAATGAAAAGGAAGAATATTTAAAATTGAAGGCGTTTGATAAACTACTCCTTCTGCTCCCATAAAAAACATTGTGATAGGTGAGTTTTGCTTTACCTCATATTCCAATAACGATTGTCTACAAGC
>JASLDM010000026.1 GCA_030151565.1 Flavobacterium sp.
GTAATGGAAGGGGATTTTTAGATGAATTTTAATCAACCTACTCGGCAAGCACCTATCGGCATTATAGCAAACTTTTTGTTTTCGATGCAAAAAGTAGTTCGGGCATTTTTTCCGATACTCCTTATTTTTTATTTAAAAGACACGACTTCTTTTGAAATGCGTTGGCTTTTATGGGGAGCGTTTTTATTGGTAAGTAGCCTCGTCTTGGCTTATTTGCGCTATCGAAACTTTTATTTCTATATTGACCACACTACACAATCGTTTATTTTGGAGCGGGGTATTTTTAATAAATCCAAGCTGACTATTCCGTTAGAGAAGATTCAACAAGTGAATATCGATCAGCGTTTTATCCATAAAATAGTAGGAGTATATGCTGTTACGGTTGATTCTGCAGGAAGTACCGATCAAGAAGTGGTGATCGATTCGATAACGCAACAGATGGCTCAAGCGCTAAAGGTAGCTTTGTTGGCTGCAGCTACTAAATTTGAAAGTACGCAAAGCTCTTTTAAAGAAGAAAAGCCTGAGATTACAGCGTATGAAATTCCCTTTTTGACGCTTTTAAAAGTTGGACTGACGAGTAATTACTTACAGACTTTCTTGATTGTTATTACTTTTTTCTTGAGTTTTTACGATCGATTTTTTAAGGTACTCTTCAAAGGTGCAACGGAAGAAGAGGTTTTAGAAACATACATTCGCTCAGATTTAGAAAAAGTATTGTGGATATATGGTATTTTGCTGTTGGCAGTAATGATTTTATTGGTTAATGTTATTCGTACATTATTGAAGTTTTACGGATTTCAAGTAGCTATTGAAGCCAAGACTTTATTCCTTTCTCACGGGCTTTTGAATACTCGGAAAACGTTGATTCAGCCCAAGCGTGTCCAGATGATCCAGGTAGTTTCTAACTATTTTCAACGTAAAATGGATTTGGTGCGCATTAAAATTAAGCAAGTTGGAGGCGAAACCTCTCAAGACCGCAAGAAAATGGGGTTGGAAATTCCGGGTTGTAGTTTGGAAGAGCAAGCGGCTTTTACGACCTTGATTTTTGGACGATTGGTTTCGGAACCGTTACTCGTTTTGAAGCCTAATTACCGTTATTTTGTATTTCGATTCTTTGTTTTTGGATTAATACCCTTGAGTGTGTATGCTTTTTTAGTCGATTACACCTTTGATTGGTGGTGGTATGTTGGTGGTGGATTAGGGTATTTGACTGTTGTAGGATTGGTGGTTTTACGCCTGTTTCGGGTTCGTAAATTACTGGTTTCAGACGACTTTATTGTGGTTCGAAGTGGGTTTTGGGAAGTAACCGAAACGATACTAGAGCCTAATAAAATTCAAAAAGTCACAATTTCTCAGTATTTTTGGCAAACAAAAGCCAATGTAGGGTCCTTGCAGCTTTATACTGCTGCTGGGGTTGTTCGTTTTCCGACAACCACATATGATCAGCTTAGGAGTTTGATGAATGTTTGGTTGTATCAAGTAGAGGATTCGACACAAGGGTGGATGTAGTTTAAAAATAAAATATGACAAAATTAAAAGCGTGGGTAGATGCTGCCCGATTAAGAACGTTACCGCTTTCTGTATCAGGGATTTTGGTAGGAAGTGCTTGTGCATATCAAGCGTATTATGAAACCAGTCCTTTCTATTGGATTTTTGGTTTAGCTATGGTAACTACGTTGTTGTTGCAGATCTTGTCTAATTTTGCTAATGATTACGGTGACGGGGTAAAAGGGACAGATAATGAAACACGTGTAGGTCCACAACGCGCTGTGCAAAGTGGTGTTATTACGGCTGCTGAAATGAAAAAAGGAGTTGTAATCACGTCTGTATTGGCTTTGTTGGCAGCTGTTGTTTTGATTTATATTGCATTTGGTAAGGATAACTTCTGGATGTCGTTGTTTTTCTTTGTTCTGGGGATTGCTTGCGTGGCTGCGGCAATTAAGTATACCGTGGGACAATCGGCATATGGATATCGTGGTTTAGGCGATCTATTTGTCTTTATTTTCTTTGGATTGGTGAGTGTTTTAGGATCTCATTTTTTATACGGACATACGTTTGATCCTTGGGTGCTATTGCCAGCTATAGCTATTGGAAACTTGAGTATTGCGGTGTTGAATTTGAATAATATGCGCGATCTAGAGTCTGATAAAGCTTCTGGGAAAAATACGTTGGCTGTAAAACTAGGGCCTGTACGCTCTAAATACTATCATTATTTTATCATTTTAAGTGCTTTGGTGGCTATTTTAGTCTACGCAATGCATATTGGCTTGGCTTGGTATCAATATATGTTTGTGGTTGCTTATATTCCATTTATAATGCATTTGATCGTTGTTTACCGAAACCGAGTACCTAGAGAATTAGATTCAGAAATGAAAAAAGTAGCGTTGGGGACCTTTTTCCTAGCCTTATTATTTTCATTAACAATACTATAGAACTTTTAAAAATTTACCATTATGATTATTACGTATTATGGGCACGCCTGTGTAGGTGTGGAGGTAGAAGATGTTAAAATTATTATAGACCCGTTTATTTCAGGGAATCCTTTGGTTCGTGACTTAGACGTGAATGCTTTGGACGTGGATTATATTTTAATTACGCACGCACACGGTGATCACGTGTTGGACGTAGAAACTATTGCAACGAATAATCCGGATGCTGTGATTGTATCAAATGCTGAGATTGCTGGATATTATGAGCAAAAAGGGTTTCAGGCACATCCTATGAATCACGGCGGAAGTTGGCAGTTTGATTTTGGTATGTTGAAATACACAGCTGCTATACATTCAAGCTCGTTTCCTGATGGAACGTATGGGGGCGAACCTGGTGGTTTTGTAATTGAAAGTGAAAGCAAGAATATTTACATTGCTGGAGATACAGCGTTAACAATGGATATGAAGTTGATTCCGATGCGTACCAAGTTAGATTTGGCTATTTTACCAATAGGAAGCAACTTTACAATGGATGTTGACGATGCTGTAATTGCATCTGATTTCTTAGCTTGCGACAAGGTAATGGGCTATCACTATGATACGTTTGGATATATTGAAATCAATCACGAAGAAGCGAAACGCAAGTTTTTTGAAAAAGGCAAAGACTTGATGCTTTTGGCAATTGGAGAATCTATAGAGTTGTAATATGAAAGCTACATATAGTAAATACATACTAAAATTTAAACGCCCCTCTGGAACATCTAGGGGCGTTTTGGTTGAAAAGGAAACTTGGTTTTTACACCTAGAACACGATGGTAAAAAAGGAGTAGGAGAGTGTGGTGTTTTGCGTGGATTGAGTATGGATGACCGTCCAGATTATGAGGAAAAACTACAATGGGTAGTGGATAATATTCATTTGGGTGAGGTGGATTTATGGGACAAATTGCGAGATTTTCCATCGATTCAATTTGGAGTGGAACAAGCGTTTTTATCGTTGAAAAGTGAAGATCCAATGCTTTTATTTCCATCGGCATTTACAGCGGGCACGGCATCTATTCCGATAAATGGATTGGTTTGGATGGGGGATGAGGCGTTTATGAAAGAACAGATTGACGAGAAGATTTCGCAAGGTTTTTCGTGTGTGAAGTTGAAAATTGGAGCGATCGATTTTGATCGTGAATTGGGGCTTTTACAGTATATTCGCAGTCATTATTCAGCCCAAGAAATAGAATTACGCGTGGATGCTAACGGTGGTTTTAGTACAAGTGATGCTTTAGGTAAGTTGTTTAAACTATCTGAATTAGAATTACATAGTATTGAACAGCCTATTAAACAAAGGCAGTATGACAGCCTGTCAGTTTTATGTAAAGATACGCCGCTACCGATAGCTTTGGATGAGGAGTTGATTGGCGTGGTAAAACTTAGTGATAAGGAAAATCTATTGGATAAAATAAAGCCACAATACATTATTTTAAAGCCAAGTTTAGTAGGTGGATTTAAGGGAAGTCTAGAATGGATTCAATTGGCAGAAGCTCGTGGAATAGGTTGGTGGATTACGTCTGCACTTGAAAGTAATGTTGGATTAAATGCAATTGCACAATGGACTTTTACCCTGCAATCTGCGATGCCTCAAGGTTTGGGTACAGGGGGATTGTATACCAATAATGTGGAAGCTCCTTTGGTGGTTTCGGAAGGGGCTTTATGGTATGATCCAACAGTAAAATGGGGTGCATTATAAAGTATAAAAACAAGCGTTTGGCAAAGGGATATTTGGATGTCTGTTTTGGGAATGAGCAGTAACTTAGGTGAATTAAAAAATGAATAACAAAACAATAGCAATTTTGTTGGGGCTGAGCTCTGCTTTATTTTTTGCAACGACTTTTGTGTTGAATCGGGTAATGGCAGTGGCTGGTGGGAGTTGGATATGGAGTGCTTCGCTGCGTTTTTTTTGGATGGTTCCATTACTCTTGATTCCGCTGTTGTACAAGCGTCAATTTGGAGCTCTGTGGCGTGAAATCAAGCGGCGACCTTTGGCATGGTTGTTATGGAGTACGGTTGGATTTGGGTTGTTTTATGCGCCCTTAACCTTTTCGGCAGCCTTTGCTCCCTCGTGGTTGGTGGCGAGTACGTGGCAGTTTACCATTGTTGCTGGGCTTTTGGTAGCTCCTTGGTTAACAAAGGGGGCACAACGCAAAGGTATTTCTGTCAAAGCACTTGGTTTTTCACTCCTGATTTTATTGGGTATTGGCTTGATGCAACAGAGTCAATTTGGAGTTTTGCCTTGGCGAGAACTTCTTTTAGGAGGAGTTCCTGTTTTAGTAGCGGCTTTTGCTTATCCTATCGGAAATAGAAAGATGATGCAACTTACAGACGGACGATTAACGCCATTACAGCGCACTTTTGGAATGACCTTAATGAGTTTGCCTTTTTGGGGAGTTTTAGCCTTATTTGGCTTAATAAGTGTTCCGTTGCCCGATGTAGGGCAATTGTCACAGACTTTTATTGTTGCAATTTGTTCTGGAGTGATTGCAACAACTTTGTTTTTTGCAGCTACAGACCGGGTACGCCGTGATGAGAAGGCACTTGCTTCTGTAGAGGCGACACAGTTGGCAGAGGTAATCTTTGCACTGTTAGGGGAAGTAGTTCTGTTGCATATTGCCGTTCCTGATGCTACGGCTCTTTTTGGTATTGGACTGGTGATCTTAGGAATGACGTTACACAGCTTAAAAAGTTAATCGTAGTGTTTGATCAATCTTTCTTTGATTTTATCATATCCCCAGTTAAACACAATCGTGTATGGAAAGAAATAGATAAGCATTGCCAACTCTAATAAAAAAGCATCAAGTAAGGTTAATCCCATAATAAGGGCTATCAGAGGTACGGTGAGTCCGATTAAACCTACTTCAAATAATATTCCGTGAATGACACGGATAAGAGGCGTGTGGTTGAATTGATACTTATGTTTGACTTTATCAAAAATAAGGTTGAAAATATAATTCCAAGTCATCGCGGTAATGGATACGATAAGCGCAATTAGGCCGGACTCTGAAAAACTCTTTCCAGAAAAAAAGGCTATGATGGGCATACTTGTGATAATTCCGACAAGTTCGTACAAAACAGCGTGTGCAACACGTTCATAAGGCGTTCGTTGCTTTAAATGGTCTACAAACTTCATAAAGGTTCTATTTTAGAGTAAAGGTACTGCTATGGTATGGAATACCCAATAGTTTTTACTTTTTACACAAAAAGAAAAACCGCCTTTTTCCGTAGAAAAGCGGCGGTTTTATCAAACAAACTAAACCAAATTTTATGTTCTATTAGAAACAATATTCGTTTTTATCTACCAATTTTGCTGCAATAATTTCTCTTAAAGCATTCACGTTTGGTAGGTTTACATATTTCGTAAATCTTCTTAATCCCATTAACATCATACGTTGCTCGTCTCCTTCAGTGAAAGAAGCAATTCCTTCTTTTCCTTTTTGAGAGATGATGTCCACTGCGTGGTATAGGTATAATTGCGCCATTGCAATTTCTTCTTTCACTTGGTCTTGTCCTTTTGCTTTAGCTAGTTTTTCCGTTCTAAGGATACCGCTTTCCGCCATATAGATTTCGATCAACATATCTGAAGCTGCCATCAATAGTGGTTGGTGTTGGTCTAAATCTGGACCGTATTTTTGTACCGCACTACCAGCAACCATTAAAAAGGCTTTTTTCAATTTAGCAATGATTTCTTTTTCTTCTGAGAAAAGTTCAGAGTAGTCTGGAGTATCAAAATCAGGAATCCCCATTAATTCTTCAGCTACTTGCATTGCCGGACCTAATAAGTCTACGTGACCTTTCATTGCTTTTTTAATCAACATTCCAACAGCTAGCATACGGTTGATCTCGTTTGTACCTTCGTAAATACGAGATATACGAGCATCTCTCCAAGCGCTTTCCATAGGTGTGTCTTCTGAGAATCCCATACCTCCAAAGATTTGAATCCCTTCATCAGCACAAGCTTGTACGTCTTCAGAAACTGCAACTTTAAGAATCGAGCACTCAATAGCAAATTCTTCAACACCTTTTAATTCTGCTTCTTGATGTGAATTTCCGTCAGCTATACGTTGGTTGATGCGCTCTTCAACTGCTGATGCAGCACGGTATGAAGCACTTTCTCCAACATATGCATTAGTAGCCATTTCTGCCAATTTTGTACGGATTGCACCAAAGCTTGCAATTGGAGTTTTAAACTGAATGCGTTCGTTTGCGTATTGTACTGATTTTGAAATCAAACGACGTTGAGAATCTAAACAAGCTGCTGCTAATTTAATACGACCAACGTTAAGTGCGTTCATTGCAATCTTGAATCCGTTACCACGCTCAGAAAGCATATTTTCAACAGGTACTTTAGTTTCATTAAAGAAAACTTGACGCGTAGAGGACGCGCGAATCCCTAATTTGTGTTCTTCTTCTCCTAAGGTAATGCCATTTGAAGGATCGTTTTCAATGATGAAACCTGTAATATTCTTGTCGTCTTCAATTCTTGCGAATACGATAAATAGGTTACAGAATCCAGCGTTTGAGATCCACATTTTTTGACCTGTAATGCTATAGTGCTTACCGTCATCTGACAAAACAGCTTTAGTTTTACCAGAGTTAGCGTCTGATCCTGCTTCGGGCTCTGTTAAACAGTAAGCGCCAAACCATTCTCCTGTTGCTAATTTAGGGACGTATTTGTTTTTTTGCTCTTCATTTCCGTAAAGCGTAATAGGCATTGTTCCAATTCCTGTATGTGCTCCAAAGGCAGTAGAAAATGAGCCTGTTGCTCCGGAGATGTAATCACATACCAACATGGTAGATACAAACCCCATTCCTAATCCTCCGTAAGCTTCTGGAACAGAAACTCCTAAAAGTCCAAGTTCACCTGCTTTTTGCATCGATAGTTTTGTGAATTCGTAATCTTTCTTCTCAAAACGATCTTTATTTGGCCATAATTCCTTGTCTACGAATTCTTTTACTGAATCGCGCATCATGGTTTGTTCTTCTGAAAAATCTTCAGGAGTAAATACATTTTCACACAATGTTTCTTTTACAAGAAATTGTCCTCCACGGGTGATATCTTTATCTGTAGTCATAATTTTAAATATTGTAGGTTAATAGTAGATTATAAAAGTTCGTAAATTCCAGCAGCACCTTGTCCTGTTCCCACACACATAGTAACCATTCCGTATTTACTTCCACGGCGTTTCATTTCGTCAAAAAGTTGTACCGATAGTTTTGCTCCTGTACATCCAAGTGGATGCCCTAAAGCAATAGCTCCACCATTTACATTGACGATATCTGGGTTAATGTCCAAGGTTCTCATTACAGCAAGTGATTGTGAGGCAAAAGCTTCGTTCAACTCAATTAAGTCGATGTCTTTCAACTGTAAACCTGCTTGTTTAAGAGCTTTAGGAATCGCTTTTACAGGACCAATACCCATAATACGAGGTTCAACACCTGCCGCAGCATAGTTTACCATACGAGCGATAGGTTCTAGATTAAGTTCCTTCACCATTTCTTCAGACATAATCATTACAAAAGCCGCTCCATCACTCATTTGAGAAGAGTTTCCTGCCGTAACAGATCCGTCTGCTGCAAATACTGGACGCAATTTGTTAAGCGCTTCAACCGAAGTTCCAGCACGTGGTCCTTCATCTTTGGTTACTGTATAGGATTTGGTGTCTTTTTTACCTTTTTCGTTTACAAACACTTCGTTGATGGTAATTGGTACAATTTGATTGTCGAATTTACCTTCAGCTTGGGCTTTTAAAGCTTTCATATGAGAGTGGTAAGCAAATTCATCTTGGTCTTGACGGGATACATTGAATTGGTTTGCTACCGCTTCTGCAGTAAGTCCCATTCCCCAATAGTAATCTTCATGTCCTTCTTTCGCTAGACCATAGTCAGGAGTAGGTTTGTATCCACCCATTGGAATGTAACTCATACTTTCCGCTCCACCAGCGATGATGCAATCAGCCATTCCCGATTGGATTTTAGCGGTTGCCATTCCGATGGTTTCAATACCTGAAGCACAGTAGCGGTTTACGGTTACACCTGGTACATCTTCAATTTTTAATCCCATTAGAGAGATCAAGCGTGCCATATTTAACCCTTGTTCTGCTTCTGGCATTGCATTACCTACCATAACATCGTCAATTCTCGATTTGTCGAAGTCTGGTAATTCTTTCATTAAATACTCGATGGTTTCCGCTGCTAACTCATCGGGTCTTTTGAATCTAAATACACCTCTTGGTGCTTTTCCAACAGCGGTTCTATATCCTTTTACTATATATGCAGTTCTCATTTTTCTGGTTTTAATAATTAATAGTCTACAACAACTTAGTTTCTAAGTGGTTTACCTTTGGTAAGCATATATTGGATGCGTTCCAAAGTTTTGCGCTCGCCACATAAAGATAAGAAGGCTTCTCTTTCTAGATCCAATAAATATTGTTCCGTTACTAAAGTTGCTTCTGATAAGTCTCCACCAGCCATCACATAGGCTAATTTGTTAGCAATTTTGCGATCGTGCTCTGAGATGTATTTTCCAGCTTGCATACTATCTGTACCAACTAAGAACATTCCTAAAGCTTGTTTCCCCAATACTTTAATGTCTTTGCGACGAATTGGTTGTGTATATCCTGCTTCAGCCATAAGTAGTGCGTGTTTTTTTGCCTCGGCTATTTGGCGGTCTTTGTTTACAACTACAATATCTTTTCCTTTCTCAAGAATATTTAAGTCGTAAGCTTCATAGGCTGAAGTAGAAACTTTAGCCATAGCTACTGTTAAGAAATGCTCTTGTAAAACGTTTAGTTCCACATCGTTTTTCTGAAACAGGTTAGAGGCGCGAACAGTCATCTCTTTAGATCCACCACCACCAGGTAGTAATCCAACTCCAAACTCTACCAGTCCAATATAGGTTTCGGCTGCTGCAACTACTTTATCTGCGTGTAAGCTCAATTCGCAACCACCACCTAAGGTCATTCCGTGAGGTGCTGAAATTACGGGTATAGCAGAATAGCGCATGCGCATCATCGTATCTTGGAAGGCTTTAATAGCCATATTTAATTCTTCGTAATCTTGATCTGCAGCCATCATGAAAATCATTCCTAAGTTGGCACCTACAGAGAAGTTAGAACCTTGATTTCCGACTACCAAACCTTGGAAGTCTTTTTCTGCAATTTCTACCGCTTTGTTTAAACCACCTAATACGCCACTTCCGATGGTATTCATCTTAGAGTGGAACTCTAGATTTACAATTCCATCGCCCAAGTCGTGTAGGGTAGCTTCGCTATTACCCCAAACTTTGCTCGTATTGCGGATGTTGTCTAAAATGATAAAAGCGTCTTGTCCAGGTATTTTTTCAAAAGACTTTGTATTCTGATTGTAGAATAGCTTCTTGCCATTCTCAAGTTTGTAGAAACTAGTAGCTCCAGCAGCGGCTAAGTCTTTAACCCATTGCGCTACTTCATAACCTTCTTGTTCAGCTAATTGAATTCCTTTTTCTAAACCTACTAAATCCCAAGTTTGGAATGGACCGTATTTCCAAGCATATCCGGTGCGCATGGCGTCGTCAATAGGGTAGAAGACGTCTGTGATTTCAGGTACGCGTTGAGATACGTAAGCAAATAAAGA
>JASLDM010000031.1 GCA_030151565.1 Flavobacterium sp.
CTAATGCTTTTTGAGCTGGATCATCTCCTCCTTTGTTGTCATCGCTTCCGCATGACGTTCCGAATGTAGCCAAACCAGCTACCGCTAAGAACATAAATAATTTTTTCATAAATGTTTTATTTTAAATAGTTAATTATGCCGCAATATATATAACTTTATGTAAACAAAAAAAATAAAAGTTAATTTTTTTAAAAAATACAGTTAACCAATTAATATCTCAAACTGACATTTCGTTAAGCAATACCTTATCAATTAAACACTTTTACTATATTTACACCCGACAAAAAACAGATAATAATATTATGAACTCAAAAGAATACGAAAGCAATCTACTCATCGAACGATTACCTGAACATCTTAAACAATTTATAAAACCTCAACATTACGAAGACTACACCCCTATTAACCAAGCAGTTTGGCGCTATGTAATGCGCAAAAACGTGGATTACTTAGGTCGCGTAGCCCATAATTCATATTTAAAGGGACTTAAGCAAACAGGTATTTCTATTGAATCGATTCCAAACATGTATGGTATGAATCGTATTCTTAAAGAGATTGGATGGGCAGCCGTTGCAGTTGATGGTTTTATTCCTCCAAACGCTTTTATGGAATTTCAAGCATATAAAGTATTGGTTATTGCTTCAGATATCCGACAACTAGAACATATTGAGTACACTCCTGCTCCCGATATCATTCACGAAGGAGCTGGGCACGCCCCTATCATTGCTAATCCTGAATATGCAGAATATCTAAGACGTTTTGGTGAAATTGGCTGTAAAGCAATTTCTTCGGCACACGATTATGAAATGTACGAAGCGATCCGATTGTTATCTATTTTAAAGGAAGCTGAAAATATGGATCCTAAAAAAATCGAGCAAGCGGAACAAAAAGTTGATGAGTTACAAAACAAGCAGGAAGCCCCTTCAGAAATGGCTTTAATACGTAACTTACATTGGTGGACTGTTGAATATGGATTAATTGGTTCGTTAGAAAACCCTAAAATTTATGGAGCAGGCCTTCTTTCTTCAATTGGAGAAAGCGCTTGGTGTATGACTGATAAAGTTGCCAAACTTCCTTATACTCTTGAAGCCGCTTACCAAAATTTTGACATTACAAAACCTCAACCTCAACTATTTGTAACCCCAGATTTTGCACATTTAAGCGAAGTTTTGGAGGAGTTTGCAAATAAAATGGCTTTGCGAACAGGTGGTATAAATGGAATTCAAAAATTAATAGATTCTAAAGCACTTGGTACTTTAGAATTAAATACAGGCTTGCAAATATCAGGTGTATTTAGCAATGTAATTTCAGAAGACAACAACCCTATTTACATTCAAACAACGGGTCCTACAGCGCTTTCTTATAGAGAAAAAGAACTTGTTGGACATGGCACAGAATTACACGCAGCAGGTTTTGGATCACCTATTGGAAAACTCAAAGGAATCAATCTAGCTATTGAAGATATGAGTCCGAAAGACCTAAAAGCTTATAAAATTTACGAAGGAGAACAAACAACCTTAACTTTTGAAGGCGGTGTAACAGTTACAGGTGAAATTATCACTGGAATAAGAAATCTTCAAGGAAAAATAATTTTAATAAGCTTTGATAAATGTACCGTAACTTATAAAGATCAAGTTCTTTTTCAACCTGAATGGGGTACTTACGATATGGCAGTGGGAGCAAAAGCAGTCTCAGCATTTTCTGGACCAGCTGACTACCAGAGTTTCGATCTTATTAGCCACGTACCTTCTTCAAGCACAATTAAAGCTGTGCGAGATGAAGACAAAAAAACACTCGAGAATCTTTACCTACAAGTCAGAAACTATAGAGAACAAAAGGAGTCTACTGATCTAAATAACATACTAAATACTTTAAAAACGAAGTTTAATCAAGATTGGCTATTACCTTTAGAATTGTATGAGATAGCTACTAAAGAGCAAATCACTCCTTTATTACAAGATGCTAAAACACAATTAGAAGATGTTCGTAAAAGAAGACCTGAAATTGCGCATCTTATTGATAATGGTTTAGAAATCGTCCACAACTAAAACGCGCTTTGTAATTCAAGTTACACAAAGCCTCGATCCTAATATGTACCTTTGAAATAAAAACATGGGACTCTTATCATTTTTGGGTTTTAAACAAGAAGATCGTTTAAAACCCTATCTTGAAGCTAAAGCAATAATAATTGATGTCAGAAGCAAAGCGGAATACATCAGTGGACATATAAAAGGATCCAAAAACATTCCTCTAGATCAAATCGAAAAAGAAAGCGATAAAATCAAAAAGTGGAATACCAAAATCATCACTTGTTGTCGCTCAGGGATGCGTAGCGGACGAGCTGCCAGCTTGCTAAAACAAAACGGCATAGATGCCATAAACGGCGGAAGTTGGAATCAATTAGAAAAAAAACTATAGCAACAAATCAGAAGTTAAATCTGCTTCGGAAGTAATCACGGAATCTTTATATTCTAAAGTCCATCCCAGCGACTGCGTAACAATTAAAATCTTAGAAAGTTCACTTATTAAGCGATTCTCTGCATTCGTTTTTAAAGTGGACTTTTCTATTTTACGCTTTAAATCTTCCTGTACTTTCTTATTAATCTTATTATAATCTTCTCCCACAAATGGATTAAACGTACTTTGTTCTACGTCATAAAGCTTAATCTCTGGATAAACTTTAATTTCTTGTTCGGGTATTTTAGTAATCCGAACAGTCTTGCGTGATTCATCTACCAAATATTCTAATTGACTTAAATCATAAGAAACCGTTGCATCTGCATTAATAATAACAACTGCCTGCTTGTTAAACGCAATCAGGTTTAGCATATACTTCTTAGAATCCTTATACGTCATCACTTGAGAAAAATGCGCTTCAGTTACCACTAATTTACTCACATTCTTAATCTGATCTTGAATCAATTCTGAATTGTAAGCCATGGATTCTTTATTACGCGCTACATTCTTATACACATAAGCGCCGCAAAACATAAAAAAAACAACTAAAATAATACCTGCTAAGATTCTTCCTAAAAATTTCATATTATCTAAAATTCATAAACGGATAACGATCCAATAAAAAATCTATTTTAACTGCTAAAGCATCTAAAAAAAGCGCATGTTGATCCGAAGTTGGATTAAACGATCGATGATTAAGCCCTTGTTGTACTTCACGCACCTTCTTCATAATAGAATAAGATGCAATATCTATTCCATTTTTCACAAAGCATTCCCAAATATAATCTAGTGCAACTTCATTTGGATGAATCATATCTGATTTATAAAATCTATAATCGCGTAAATCATCTAAAACCAACTCATAGGCAGGAAAATACTGCACTACTTTATCCTCTTCAACTACGTTGTGCAACGCTGCAAGCAAATGAGCTTTACTTCGCTGATTTTCTACAAATCCATCTTTTAAATGACGAACTGGAGAAAGTGTTACCGTGATTGAAACTTCAGGATTTAAACATCTCAACAGTTCAAAAATTCTCTTAAAACAAACTTGTAACTCTGGTACAGTCGATATTTTTTTATCAAATTGATGCTGCGGAATTTTATGACAATTCGCTACAAACCGTTTAGACTCCACTTGGCAATACCCCCAAGCAGTCCCAAATGTCAAAAAAGCATGAGTTGCTTCCTGCATTCTTATAATAAAATCTTGTAATCTACTATTTAATTCTTGAACAACACTTGACGCATCTAATTGATTTAAATCAGAATGAGCATCAAAACAAGACCAAACATCTTGATGACAAAAAACATCTTCCGCTGTAAAAACATAATTTGACACAGCATAATCTAGTAAGGTTTCAATCGCTTTTGGATGAAATAAAATTCCAAAAGGATTAACCATTGTTGGGAATTGATATTCCTTAAACTTCTGTGCCATATTTACGGCAAAACAAGAACCTAACGAAACTATCTTCGATTCATAATCAATCAAGTTCCCAAGAGGTTGAAGTGGGAGTTCTGTTCTAAAATCCATTATTATTTTTCAGATAATTAATCATGCTTGCAATAGGTAATAAAGTGCTCATATTTCTTTAAATAAATAAAAAAGATCCCTCTTTAGAGGAATCTTTTTTATTATTTAATTTATTTCAAATAAGCTATTGCGTTGCGTAAAGCTTCTTCCATACCTTCAGGATTCTTACCTCCTGCTGTTGCAAAGAACGCTTGACCGCCTCCGCCTCCTTGGATATATTTACCCAATTCACGAACAACTTGCCCCGCATTTAAACCTTTACGTTCTACAACTTCTTTCGATATATAACACGTCAACATTGGCTTACCTTCTGTTACCGTTCCGATTACAAGAAACACATTCTCTTTTTGTCCTCCTAATTCATAAACTAAATCTTTCACAACCGAAGG
>JASLDM010000086.1 GCA_030151565.1 Flavobacterium sp.
TGTAGGTATTCAAGAATTAGGATTTAAAAACTTTTCCTCATTATATAGATTCGATCCTTGTAACGGGATAGTTAAACAATTCCAATTTTCTTGCATTAACATTTTCCCTAAAAAAACAATCTGCCCAATATGATAAGCATAATGAGCTAACTGACGATTTAATGCCTCAGGAACACTCAATTCTTGATTCCTGATTTTGACTTTTACTTGGATGTTGCTTTCATTTATAGAATCAATTGTTTCAAATAAAACCTTCCAAGCTTTATCCCAATCTGTGATCAATTCGTGGCGATTAAACTTCCCCTCTAGGAACTCATTATCTCGATTACGGTTTTCTTTTTCTCCATCTTCGGTAAAAAAATTGGTCCAACGGGAATACAAATTACCTGTAATATGCCGCATCAACATAGCAACTGAATTACTTTGTTGATTGGCCTGCCAATTTAATTGATCCTGAGAAAGTATTAAAATTGTTTTATCTGCAATCATCCGATAGTATTCAAATTGTTTCCGAACACTCTGTAGTTCTTCTTGAGTCATTATATATAATTTTAAAGTAACTAAAATAGTTTATTTTGTACTTTAAATTTACGGAATTATCTCCAAATCAATTGAATTAAGGGTTGTAATTACAACAATTTTAACCCCATTATTTTTTCTTTACTAACGGATGATTCAATCCTTTTACCTGATTATTCACGATTTCATATCCTTTTAAGTTATGAAACATTTGAGTTAAATTTTTAAAACCATAAGCTCTTGGGTCAAAACTTGGTTTTAATTTTCTAAGGTTCCCACCTACTGTTGAAATGTACGCTTCAATCTCTTCGTCAACAGACATATCAAAAGCACGATCAATCAATTTGACATCATTTTTAGTCAGCGTCTTATAATCATCTTCTGCTACTCCATCTGCTTTTTTAGTATTTTGCTCTGTGTTTTTAGCTGTTTCCTCACTTTGTTTAAGAGGCATTAAATTTTCGCAATACGTAAAAATCTCACAAGACTGTACAAATGCATTAGGAGTTTTTTTCTCACCAACTCCCATGACAAAAATCCCTTCTTCACGTATACGCTTAGCCAACCCCGTATAATCGCTATCACTAGAAACAATACAAAAACCATCTACCATTTTATCGTGTAAAATATCCATTGCATCAATAATCAATGAACTATCTGTGGAGTTTTTCCCAGTCGTATAATTAAACTTTTGAATAGGCGAAAATGAAAGATCATTTAAAAGATCTTTCCAACTATTCATTTGAGGTGTAGTCCAGTCTCCATAAATACGTCTTATAGTTACTTTGCCGTATTTTGAAACCTCTTCTAAAATAAGCTCTAACAATTTTGGTTGCGCGTTATCGCCATCTACTAAGATAGCTATATTATTGTTTTTATTTTCCATATAGTAAATTTTAAACCTAAAATACAAAAAAATCCCGTTAAGCAGACTTCTTAACGGGATTAAAGAATTAAAAACTTTATTTTAATCGTGCATCGCTAACTGCACAGTATGACTATCAACGATTTGTTCAAATTGAATTACTTGATTATTCCTCAAATTCCAAATATGCGATGCTCTTGCCTCAAAATATACATTTGTTTTTAGAAAAGTTCCACTATATGTCCCAATAACAACCACCGTATCTCCATCAACAACAAACTTATCCGGTGTAAACTTATAATCCTTCCATTCATTTGCCAGCCTTTGAAAAACATGCTGCTGAACATTTACAAAACCTTTATACGTTCCCGCATAAGGAAACCCTTTCGCTTCAGTCCACAAAACATCAGTCGCAACAGCTTTTTCTGTATTTACAGCGTTTTGTTCGGAACTTCCTCCTTCATAAGTTGACTTAACAAGCTCTAAATTTGTCATCTATTTAAATTTAAAAAATTTAATTCAAAAAAGTAAACTTACCATCCACAAACTGACTACTTCTTTTTCCTTGTGCTTTATCATCCGCATAAGACCAAAATGCTTTAACGGTTCCTTCTTTAACATTGATAATTTGGCTTACCGTAAACCCTGTTTCTTCAATCCAATTTAAAAAATAAATGTGATCCGAAAGCTTTTCAAATGCTATTTTTTCATCGCCAACTTCTACAGATCCGTCTCCATGCTCCGTCTCCCAATGAAGCGTCGTACTATCAATATAACTTACTGTTGCTCTCATTTCTGGAAATTCAATTTGACCTTTTCTACCTAATAATCTATAATCAGTAATCTCATTCGCTATAGAACTAGCTTCCGTCGTATTCGTGCCTTTTTTAGTACAAGAAAAAAGAAGAGCTAAACTTGTACACATAATTACTATCGATATAATTTTTCTCATATTTCTTTGAATTACCATTTAACTTCACCTTTATTAACTGGAGCTCCTAACTTTAAAGCCGCATCAAATCTTGCTTTTGGATATTTTTCACGCATCAAATTGATCAGTTCATTCGAATTTTTCGCCACGTCAACTGCTTTGATATAATCTTGTAAATATCCGATTGTATACGTGACCGATTTTATATCTAAAGAACTTTCTGAATTTCCGTGTGCAGGTATTACTACTTTAGGTTTTAATAACTCAATTTCTTTAAGAACTCGTATCCAACTTTCTTTGTCTTCATGCATCGCTGCGTCTGCTGTCCAAACATGAAATGTATCTCCAAAAACATTAATACCCCCTAGAGCTGTTTTTGCCTTAGGAATCCATATAAATGTTCGATCTGGAAATTTTTCTAATCCTATTATTTGAATTGAATAACCTTCAAGATCAAGTTTGTCTTTTGTAAATATTTGAGGTAATACGATATTCTTTGGAATAGCATCTCCTAAATTAGCGCCCCAAAAGTCTAATTTATTTTGTGCTGTTTCTTGAATATGCTTATAGTTTTCGGGAGTTGTATAAGCTATAACATTTGGGAAGTATTT
>JASLDM010000009.1 GCA_030151565.1 Flavobacterium sp.
TTTTGTTTCGTAAAAAAAAGATGTTCTGCCTCATTGTAGAGCAACACCGTAAACAGACAACATAATGGAAGAAACATACCGACTTTTAATTGAATTTAAGACAATACATCCTTTAAGATTTTGGACAGCTATATTTATTGCGGCATCTATAATCATTTTTGCCATTTGGAGACTTTCAAAAAAGAAACAAAAAATAAAAATTGGGCATTTAGATAGTCAAAAAACAACATTGACAGACGTTTCGGAGAAAGAAAACTCTAAACCAAAACTTGAGACAAAAAAAGAAAATCCCAAGTTAGAAAAACCACAGCCCAAAGTTTATACCAACACATTTATTAATGATGACTTAAAAGTAAATGAGCCTAAACCTATTTACAAAAAAACTACTGAAGCAAAACAAGAAAAAGTAATACCAAAAGTTGAAATATTTGAAGTTAAGCCAAAAGCTAAACCAAAATCCGAAGAACAACTTCCCAAAGCAAAAGTAGAAACCGCAAAATCGAAAGGTGAAATTGACTTTGTAAATTATGAAATTTCAAAAACTCAAATTACAAACTCATATCCAGTTTTACGCTTTCCTAAAAAAGGAACAGTGGTTAGAAGTTATAGATTAGGAAACACAAAACGAAGAGGATTTAAGGAAGAGTCTTTTCAAAATTCTATTGAACAATATTTTGGAAAAGACTTTACAATTTTAGGAAACGCAAGACTAAACATAGGTAAAGAAACACGACCTTTTGAGCCAGACATTGCAATAATTGATAAATCAAATGCCAACATTAGAATAGATGTTGAAATTGACGAACCTTACGCAGGAATAAGCCGACAGGCAACACATTGTAAAGGCGAAGACGTTAATCGCGATATCTATTTTATCGATAGAGGCTGGATTGTAATTCGATTTTCAGAGCATCAAGTTCATTTACAAGAAAAAAATTGCTTGCGGTTTATTGCCGAAACAATAAAATCAGCTATTCCAAATTATGAAATACCTAGTTTATTAGTTAATCAACAGACATTACAGGTTGAAAAACTTTGGAACATTGTACAAGCTCAAAAATGGGAGAAAGTAAAATATAGAGAACAGTATTTAAATCATATATTTCAACCCATTGAAGAGCAGCCTGAAACAATTGAAAGAGATTTTAACGAACAGGAATTGAAAGAGGAAAAATTAGTTAAATCAACAATTATTGGAGAGGTTGACAACAAAAAACCTATCGCTTTTAATCGTAAAAATACACATCCAAGAGATAGTAGAATTAAATTCTATCCTGAACCACATATTTACACTATTGATAACACACCTGCACCATCAACAAGTACTTTAATTTCAAAATTCTTCCCTGAATTTGATTCATATTCAGCAGCAAGTCGTTTAAATCCAAATCACGATTTGTACGGTCTAGAAATCGAAGAAATTGTTGAAATCTGGAATAAAAAAGGAAAAGAAGCTGCCAATAAAGGCACTTTTCTTCACGAGCAAATTGAAAATTTCTATTTAGGTCAGGAATATGATACAACCGAGGAATTTCACCTATTTGAAAGTTTTGTGAACGAAAACAAACATATCGAACCTTATAGAACAGAATGGAGAATTTTTGATGAACAATATCATATTGCGGGTACAATCGACTTAATTTCTAAAAATGGTAACGCTTACGAAATGTATGATTGGAAGAGAAGCAAAAAAGTTATCAACTCTTTCAATGGCGAACCAGTCAAAAACAACCAATGGCAAAGAGGTGTAGGACACTTATCAGACATTGACGACACAAGCTATAATCGTTATTGCTTACAACAAAGTATATACAAATACATTCTTGAAAAAAACTATGGACTAAAAGTTTCAAAAATGTATTTAATTGTTTTGTATCCAGAATATGACAAATACTACAAAGTTGAAGTGCCGTATTTGAAAGACAAAGCTGAATACATTCTTAGAACACTGTGAAAAAACAACGAAGGCACAATAACTAAGCTTTAGCCCAACACCTCTTCTCGCTTTGTCAAAACATCTAGAACGCTTTAGTTACACTAAACACCATAACAACCAATAGACTAAGATATAATCAAATCTATTGGTTATTTTAACATCCTATGCACTAAAAAAGCTGTTATATCCTTATGCAATGCTCTACAAACCTTACCACTACTCGATTTAGGTGCTTTCGTTCAATTTTTTAAACCTACTCTTGTTGGTATAAAATAAACAAACTGCGGCTTGGGTATCGCATTTTATACTTGATTCGTTTTAATTGGATAGGCACTTTTAAGATTAAAGCATTCTTAGTATCTTCGTAACTATTTACAAAAGCAATGCAGCAGAATCTACTCGAAACCCCTATTGAATATTTAAAAGGTGTTGGTCCCCAACGTGGCGACCTACTCAAAAAGGAACTCGGTATTTACAAATACAACGATTTACTGCACCTATACCCCAACCGCTACATTGATCGATCGCGTTATTATAAGATTAATGAACTGGTAGCTACCAATACCGAAGTACAACTTGTTGGTAAAATTGTACATCTAAAAACCGTAGAGCAAAAACGCGGCAAACGCCTTGTGGCTACTTTTGCAGATGATACGGGACAACTAGAATTGGTTTGGTTTCAGGGAATCAAATGGGTTAAAGAAAGTTTGAAGTTAAACACCCCTTATGTGGCGTTTGGAAAGCTCAATCAATACGGAAGTGCGCTATCTATGCCGCATCCCGAATTGGATTTGGTAGAAGAGCACCAACGCAACCGACAAAACGGGATGCAAGCCGTTTATCCATCCACAGAAAAACTAGGCCAACGTATATCTAACAAAGCGATGAACAAGCTGATGCAGCAATTGCTGATGGAAACACACGCCTTGTTTAACGAAAGCTTGCCTAAAGATTTATTGGAAGAATTGCAACTAATGCCCAAAAAGCAAGCTTTGATTGCCATTCACTTTCCTAAAAACAACGAAGAACTCGCACACGCTCAAGCCCGACTCAAGTTTGAAGAATTGTTTTACATACAACTTCAACTCTTGATAAAAAACATATCACGTAAAAACAAAATCAAAGGACTACCCTTTGATCAAGTTGGTGCGTATTTCAATACTTTTTACAGCAATCACCTTCCCTTTCCCTTAACAGGAGCACAAAAACGCGTTTTAAAAGAGATTCGAAATGATCTGGGCAATCCCGCTCAAATGAACCGTCTTTTGCAGGGAGATGTCGGTTCTGGTAAAACTATTGTAGCCTTTATGAGTGCCCTTTTGGCCTTAGATAATGATTTCCAGGCTTGTATTGTTGCTCCAACGGAGATTTTAGCCAATCAGCATTTTATCGGTATTTGCGAATTGGCTCAACCTTTAGGGCTCAACATTAAATTGCTAACCGGATCCACGAAAGCGGCAGAACGCAGGGTGTTACACCAAGAGTTAGAATCGGGGACCTTACATATACTAATAGGCACACACGCCCTTTTTGAAGATAAGGTTAAGTTTAAAAACCTGGGACTGGCCATTATTGATGAGCAACACCGCTTTGGGGTGGAGCAACGTTCTAAACTTTGGAAAAAGAATACAACGCCTCCTCATATTTTAGTAATGACGGCTACTCCTATCCCTAGAACGTTGGCTATGAGTCTGTATGGCGATCTGGATATATCGGTGATTGACGAATTGCCTCCAGGCAGAAAACCCATACAAACCCTTCACTTTTTTGAAGGCAAACGCCTGCGTGTTTGGAAGTTTATGAAAGATGAAATTGCCAAAGGCCGCCAAGTATATATAGTATATCCGCTGATACAAGAAAGCGAAAGCTTGGATTATCGCAACTTGATGGAAGGCTATGAAGGCATTTCAAGAGACTTTCCGTTGCCAGAATACAGCGTGAGCATTGTACACGGACAAATGACTCCTGCCGAAAAAGACAAGGAAATGGATCGTTTTGCCAAAGGTCAAACCAACATTATGGTGGCAACCACGGTAATTGAGGTTGGTGTAAACGTACCCAATGCCAGTGTTATGATTATAGAGAGTGCCGAACGCTTTGGCTTGTCACAACTGCACCAGTTACGCGGACGTGTGGGGCGTGGTGCAGAACAGAGTTACTGTATTTTGATGACGGGACCAAAACTGAGCAACGACTCTAAAGTACGTATGGAAACGATGTGCCGCACCAACGACGGTTTTGAAATATCAGAAGTCGATTTAAAACTTCGAGGTCCAGGTAACCTAATGGGAACACAACAAAGTGGCGTGCTCAATTTGCGCATTGCCGATTTGGTTAAAGACCAAGAGATCTTACAACGTGCCCGCAGTTATGCCATTACCCTATTAAAAGAAGATCCAAAATTGGAACAAGAACAACATCAACGACTCAAACAGAAATTAATAGAACTCTCCAAAAAAAGCACCCTTTGGAATTACATCAGTTAAGTATGAAATTAGTATTTGCATCAAACAATCAGAATAAGATTAAGGAAATAAAGAAACAACTTCCAGAAAGCATAGAAATCCTGAGTCTTGAAGACATCGGTTGTGTAATTGATATTCCAGAAACCGCTTCGACCATCGAAGGCAATGCCCTGTTGAAAGCAAACTTTATAAAAAGACACTATGGGTATGATTGCTTTGCCGATGATTCTGGATTGGAAGTAGCTGCTCTAAACGGTGCGCCTGGGGTATATTCTGCACGCTATGCGGGAGAAGCGAAAAACGATGAAGCCAATATGGACAAGCTTCTAGAAGCATTGCAAGAAGAAAGCAACCGAAAAGCCAACTTTAAAACGGTAATTGCACTGCATTATAAAGGAGCACAACACCTTTTTACAGGAATTGTAGACGGAACAATCCTAAAAGAGCGTCAAGGCGACGGTGGATTTGGCTATGACCCTATTTTTCAGGCTAATGAAATGGAGGTTTCATTTGCAGAATTGTCACTTGAAGACAAAAACAAAATCAGCCATCGTGGGAAAGCCGTAAAACAATTAATAGAATTCTTAATAAATCAATAATTTTTAACCCAAAAATTAATTTTTTACTAATAATTGTTTTTATTATAGTGTTTTTCAACAATTAAACATACCTTTGTCGCTATTTAAATTTTATATGAATAAATTCGAACAATTAGGATTGAATGAGTCGCTATTGCTGGCGATTAAAGATCTAGGATTTGAAAATCCGTCAGAAGTGCAAGAGAAAGCGATTCCCTTATTATTAGAAAAAAACACCGATATCGTTGCGTTAGCCCAAACAGGGACCGGGAAAACCGCAGCATTTGGTTTTCCTCTAATTCAAAAAATCGACGTAAACTCGAAACAAACACAAGCCTTAATTTTATCTCCAACGAGAGAATTATGTCTTCAGATTGCTAATGAAATTAAGCAATATTCAAAATACGTAAAAGGATTCCATACCGTAGCAGTTTACGGTGGAGCAAGTATCTCAGACCAAGCAAGAGACATCAAGCGTGGAGCACATATTATTGTAGCTACACCTGGTAGAATGCAAGATATGATTAACCGTGGTATGGTTAATATCAAAAATATCGAGTTTTGCGTTTTGGATGAGGCTGATGAAATGTTAAACATGGGATTCCATGAAGACATTACCGCTATTTTATCTGATACTCCAAGTGAAAAAAATACTTGGTTATTCTCAGCGACTATGCCTGCAGAGGTTTCTAGAATCGCGAAAGAATTTATGTTTGAGCCGGAAGAAATTACCGTAGGACATAAAAATCAGGGATCTGCTAATGTAAGCCACGAATACTATTTAGTAGGTGCTCGTGATCGTTACCCAGCATTGAAACGTTTAGCAGATGCAAATCCAGATATCTTTTCGGTAGTTTTTTGTAGAACAAAACGCGATACACAAGCTATTGCAGAACGTTTGATTGAAGATGGATATAACGCAGCAGCGTTGCACGGTGATTTATCACAAGCACAACGTGATGGAGTTATGAAATCGTTCAGAAGCAAACAAATCCAAATGTTAGTTGCAACTGATGTTGCTGCTCGTGGAATTGACGTAACTGACATTACTCACGTAATCAACTACCAGTTACCAGACGAAATCGAAACGTACACGCACCGTAGTGGTCGTACAGGACGTGCTGGTAAATCAGGTACCTCTATGGTAATTGTTACTAAGAGTGAATTGCGTAAGATTAGTCAAATCGAACGAATCATCAAAATGAAGTTCGAAGAGAAACCAGTTCCTTCAGGAATGGAAATCTGCGAAATTCAGTTATTCCACTTAGCTACTAGAATTAAAGACGTAGAAGTAAATCCAGAGATTGAGACTTACTTACCTGCTATTTCTGAAGTTTTAAAAGATTTGGATAAAGATGAATTAATCAAAAAAATGGTTTCAGTTGAATTTAACCGTTTCTTAGATTACTACAAAAAATCTTCAAATACGTTAAGCGCAGTTTCAGGAACAAGAGGAGAATCTAGACCAGCAGCAGATGGATCTGCAGTTCGTTTCTTTATCAACTTAGGTTCTAAAGACGGATTGGATTGGATGAACTTGAAAGACTTCTTAAAAGAAACTTTAGATTTAGGTCGTGATGACTTATTCAAAGTAGACGTTAAAGAAGGATTTTCATTCTTTAATACAGAGGGAGAACATTCTGAGAAAGTAATGGAAACATTAAACGGAATGGAATATGAAGGAAGACGTGTAAATGTAGAGATTTCTAATAACGACGGTGGATCAAGAAACAGCGGACGTAGAGACCACAACAACCGTAGAGGTGGTGGAAGAAGCTTCGGTGGCGGAGATCGCGACAGAGGTAACTCAGGATCTCGTTTTGGAGGTGGTGAGCGCAGTGGAGAAAGAAGATCTTCTGGATCTAGATTCTCTTCAGATCGCGACCGCGGAGGAGATCGTGATCGTGGTGGAGACCGTGACCGCGGAGGAGACCGTTCTCGTCAACCAAGAAACGAAAGAGGCTCTAGACGCTCTTCATCAGAAGGAAATAGCGGATCTAGACGCAGCAGAAATAGTTAATTTGTTAATTTTTACAAAATAATATTTTAAACTGTAAAATATCTTTTACTTTAGAGCAATCTTAAAAAGTATGAGAAATTTTACAGTTTTTTTATTGGCACTATTTTGCTTCACTACCCTATCTGCACAAGATAGAAAAGTAGTTAAAGGAATAATCTACAACGATGTGTCATTTCTACCTGTTGATGACGTTAATGTTATCAATCTATCCAAAATAAAAGGAACAGTCAGTCGCCTAGACGGAAGCTTTCAAGTAGAAGCCGCCTTGAACGACTCTATCCACTTCTCCTATCCTGGATATATCGCTATCAAATTAAAAGTGACCAATGATTGGCTGAAAGACGATCAGGTTAAAATCTATTTGACAGAAAAAACCATTGAACTAGATGAAATCATCATTAAGAAATACCAATTGACAGGTTTTCTTGAAGCCGACACCAAGCTTATCGAGCTTAACGATCGCTTAGAGTTCAACCTCAATAGAAATAAGAGTCAGCCTTACTATTACTACGGCACCGCTATTGGTACCTTTATCAGCCCAGTAGATGCTGTGTATAACCTGTTTAAAGGTAAAAGCAAGAATCTGAAAAAGCTAGAAGCCATTAAGGAAGACCAGAATATGACTGCTTTACTACAAACTCGTTACGATAGAGAAACGGTTTGCGGCTTATTGGGTATTACCAGAGAAGACATCATTAAAACCTTACAAAGTTGTAATCATACAGACCGATTTATCTATACGGCTACCGATTTTCAAATCTATCAAGCCTTGAATGAATGCTATGAACAATCTAAAGTAATGGCTAATCAGCATACAAAAACATCCTCATAAGGGATGTTTTTTTTTATTAGCATCTATTTTAATTCATTTGATTAGAAAATAACTTTATTTTTGCATCTACAGAAACAACACCATCTTATAATTTATAAATTTTTTAGTAAAATGAATATCATTTTAAAAGCCGCAAAGATCCAAGATCCACAAAGTAACTACCACAACCAAACCGTGGATATTAAAATAGAGAATGGCATCATCACGGCACTAGAATCAGAAATAAATGATCCAGAATTACCAAGCTATACTTTTGAAAACCTACACGTATCTCAAGGTTGGATGGACGCTTCGGTTTGTTTTGGAGAACCTGGATTTGAAGAACGCGAAACCCTTGCACACGGACTTGCTGTTGCTGCAAAAAGTGGTTTTACACACGTGGCAATTCAACCGAATAACAACCCTATTGCAGACAACCAAAGCATACTTGCTTTTATCAAACAAAAAGCATTTGGTGCAGCTACATATGCCTTGCCAATTGGTGCTCTAACAAAAAAATCTGAAGGACTGGATTTAGCAGAACTTTACGATATGCACAACGCAGGAGCTATAGCCTTTGGAGACTATAAAAAATCATTAAAAAATGCCAACCTGTTAAAAGTAGGATTGCAATATGTTCAGGATTTTGATGGCTTGGTTATTGCCTATGCTCAAAATGCAGACATCAAAGGAAATGGCGTAGTACACGAAGGTCCGGTAAGCACGCGCTTAGGACTTAAAGGTATTGCGGCTTTGGCAGAAGAACTTGAAATTGCACGTAATCTGTTTTTATTGGAATACACAGGTGGTCAATTACACATCCCTACCCTATCTTCTGCAAAATCTGTTAAGTTGGTCCGCGAGGCTAAAGCCAAAGGACTAGCGGTAAGTTGTAGCGTGGCTGTACACCAATTAGTCCTTACAGACGAAGTACTACACAACTTTGACACCCGCTTTAAAGTCAACCCTCCATTGCGAGATGAAAACCACAGAAAAGCCTTGCTTGAAGGAGTGCTAGACGGCACTATTGATTGCATAACAAGTGATCACAATCCGTTGGATATCGAACATAAAAAACTGGAGTTTGACCACGCTACATCAGGAACAATTGGTTTAGAATCTGCTTTTGGAGCATTGCAAACCGTATTGCCCCTGGAGGTTATTCTTGAAAAACTTACTGCTGCTAAAGCAATATTTAAACAAGCAGTTACACCAATAGCTGTAGGAAATCAAGCGAGTTTAACCCTGTTTAACCCTGCTGGAACATCGTTTTTTACCAAAGAGCAAATCTTATCTAAATCGAAGAACTCAGCATTCCTGAATCACGAGATGAAAGGACAGGTTTACGGGATTTACAATCAACAACAACTTTTAACTAAATAGTATCATTTTGACACCCAATTCAAATAATTCTTCCGCTGATGCCACCAATCCTAAAGTAATCGCTATTGTAGCTCATTTGACTATAATAGGATGCTTGGCTGCGATCTTTATGAATTTAGACAACAAAGACCGCTTTGCAGGCTTTTACATCAAACAAACCTTTGGTATTCACCTTTTGTTTTATGCTTTGGCTTATTTTGTTGGTTTTTTTGACAGCTGGATGATCTCTGGTTCCTTTTTTGTATGTGCCTTTATACTTTGGTTATACAGCTTTTTAGGAGCTGTGTCTAGCGAACTCAAATTAATCCCTATCTTAGGAGAATCCTTTCAAAAATGGTTTAACAAATTATCAGCTTAATAATTATGGAAAATTCTTTGTACTATTTAATTCAAGAACCTAAGGTTAAAAAAGATAAAAACCCGCTTATTTTGTTGCTTCACGGATATGGAAGTAATGAAGAAGATTTGTTTTCTTTTGCTTCTGAGCTTCCTGAGGACTATTACATTATAGCAGCACGTGCCCCTTACCCGGTACCGCCTTATGGTTTTGCTTGGTATGCAATAAACTTTGACGCCAATCAAAACAAGTTTTCTGATGATGCACAAGCCATTCAATCTAGAGATTTGATAGTTACCTTTATAGAAGAATTGCTCGCTAAATATCCGATTGACGCAAATCAAGTGAATTTGGTAGGCTTCAGTCAAGGTGCCATCTTGAGTTATGCAATAGCGCTTTCTTACCCAGAAAAAATCAATAAAGTAGTAGCGCTTAGCGGCTATTTTAACGAGGCGCTATTAACGCCGAACTACAAAGACAATGATTTCTCTAAACTACAGTTTTTCGCGTCACATGGGACTGTAGATCAGGTAATCCCTGTAGATTGGGCACGCCAATCTCCTACTGTTCTCAAAAGCTTAAACATTGCACACGAATACAAAGAATATCCTGTTGGACACGGAGTGCATCCGTTAAATTTCAAAGATTTTAAAGACTTTCTTTTAAAATAAAACATAAAAAAATCCCAAACCTAGGTTTGGGATTTTTTATATAAAGAAGACACTGCTTATTCGTCAAAATCACTAAAAACTTCATCGGTTCCGATTACTTTTAGTTCAATTGTTTTGGCAGCAGTAAATTTGATTTCATTCTTATAGCGTAATGTCAGGCCTTTTCTATTGTCCAACTCCCATCCTTCATTGCTATAAAGCCCTTGTGTATTTTTCTGCTCCAATACCAAACTCTTTGTTTTACTAGGCAAAAACACTTCTGCTTTATTTTTTTTAGCATTGTAAATCAGAAAGCAACTTACATCATTGTCTTCCAATTCATTTTCCTCAGGATTACCGTCGTTTAAATTTACAGGATTTAACCTAAAGCCTTCTTCAAAAACGCGAATACAATCTTCACGCAATTCACTCCATCTGTATCCTGCTTGAAAAGAACAAGCATCTCCGTCTAAATCGATAATCTCTGTACTACCAGACGTAGAATAATTGACGGGGGGCTCTTCATCTTTCTTCAAGATAAAGTCGCAAGAAGTAAATAACAAGGCAGCTACGCTCAAAAGTAAAACACTTGCTTTCATCATAATTCGTAATAGTTAGTTGGTTTCCCAAATATACCATTTATTTCCTAATTTGAAGGATACAAAACAGTTTCAATCGTCTTAAATTCTGTTGGTTCTCCTTTGCCGATAAAGTACTGAATAAGAACTTCTCCACGAACATCACCTGCATAAAAATCAGCAAGAATCCAACGGTGGTTTAGCATTGCTATTTTATTGATAACACATTTTTGACCATTAATAGGAGCGTATGGAACAAGTGGATTTCCTTTTTCTTGATGATTTAACGCCATCAATTCCTCTTTTACTTTTGCCACTTCTTGGTCAAAACCAGCAACCGGAAAGTAGTCTTGTGCCGCTTCATTCTGGTCTAAGGTAAAGTAATTCGCATCTACCAATTGTCCTTTCAATCCACTTATAGAATCTCTTAAAATTTCAAGACGACGCTTGATTATTTCAGACTCGTGTTCTTTTCCATCAAAAATTGCATTTGCATTTTTATACTGATACACATTATAGAAAACAGATAGCAATAAAAGGCAAAAAATAAGTTGTTTCATAGTTGTAAAAATCGTTATAAAAGTTTGTTGTTAAATCTCTATTTCCAAAGTATCATACGCTAAGAAAACACCATCAGGCAATTCGTTTTGAACCTCTTTGTGAAAGCCTAAATCCTGAGCAATATGAATTAAATAAGCGCGTTCGGGTTTTACTAAATCAATAAAAGCAAGCGCATCTTCAAGGCTAAAGTGTGTAGGATGTGGCGCTACTCTAAGTGCGTTTACAACCAACACCTTCACTCCTTTTATCTTCTCTATCTCACTAGCTTCAATCTCTTTAGCATCGGTTATATAAACCAAGTCTCTAAATCGAAACCCCAAAGCTGTAATACTCCCGTGATGGACTGTAATAGGAACTATTTCGTGATTATCAATAGCAATGACTTCGTTTCCAGACACCAGGTGCTGCTCCACACTTGGCGCTCCATAATACCTGTTTTCAGTTGCAAAAATATAACCATACCGTTGCTCCAAAGCGCCCAAAACGCGTTGAAGCCCATAAATAGGCATTGCCCCTTGATAGTAACAATATGGACGAATATCATCTAACCCTGCAATGTGATCTGCGTGTTCGTGCGTAAACAAAATAGCATCGATCTTAGTGCAATTTGCCTGAAGCATTTGCTGTCTAAAATCGGGGCCACAATCGATTAAATAAGTTTTGTCGTCCCAAGAAACCAATGCAGAAGTTCGCAGGCGTTTATCACGTGGATCCTCACTTCTACTCACAGGATGATCACTACCAATTACTGGAATTCCTTGTGAAGTACCGGTACCTAAAAATTTTATTTTCAAAGCACATTATTTTTGACAAAAGTACGCTTTTATCTTTTTTAAGAGTGTATAATTTGTTACGTTTGTTGTAATAACGTTTATTATGAAAAAATTTGCTGACGACTTAGTCCTAGAAGGCGATCGTCTTTTGGAACACCAACCGGCTATCTCAGACAAAGCCTTACGAATCAACCTCAATAAAGACATCTACGGAACTTTTGCAGAAATTGGTGCAGGACAAGAAACTGTCCGCCATTTCTTTAGAGCTGGTGGTTCATCTAGAACCATTGCCAAAGCTATGTCTGCTTACGATAAAAGTTTCAGCGACGCCATTTATACCGTGGAAGACGACAAGCGCTATGTTACAGAAACTCGCTTGAAAAAAATGCTTACTTATGAAACACGCCTTATTGAAGAGCGTATTTCTAGAGAAGACAATCCTGGCAAAACCTTTTTTAGCTATGCAAATACGGTAGCTACCATTGACTTTGCCAAACAGTTTAAAGGGCACGGATGGGTAGGAATACACTTTCAATCCAAACCAGATGAGGCGTATAGTGAAATTATATTACACATTCAATTTCAAGAAACAGACGCAAAACTGCAACAAGAAACTTTAGGTATCTTGGGGGTTAACTTAATCTATGGAGCATTTTACCAACACCACGATCCTAAGAAACTAATCAACTCGCTGTACGATCATTTAGATAAAGATCAAATTCAGATTGATAGTATCAATTTCTCAGGTCCAGCTTTCCAAAACGTGGACAACCGTTTGATGAGTTTATACCTTGTTAAAAACGGAATGACAGATGCTGTAATGTTTGGCCCAGATGGATTGAACCAACTTCCTGCAACAAGTATTTACAGAAAAAATGTTTTGGCTTTGCGCGGAAGCTTCAGACCTGTAACAAGGGTTAATATGAATATGTATAAGCGTTCGTTAAACTCCTTTTTAGAAGAAAACGAATTGGATCGAAAAGACACTTTGGTTCTTTTTGAAATTACGCTTTCCAACTTACTACACGAAGGTAGCATCAATGAAGAAGACTTTTTGCACCGTGCAGAACTACTTTGTTCATTAGGTCATACGGTAATGATTAGTAATTTTAAAGAATACTATCGTATGGTAGAATACCTATCGCAATACACCAAAGAAAAAATTGGTTTAGCTATGGGCGTTAGTAGTTTGCTAAATGTATTTGACGAAAAATACTATCAGAACCTAAATGGAGGTATTTTAGAGGCTCTAGGAAAGCTTTTCTATCGCGACTTGAAGATTTACTTGTACCCGATGAAAAACGACGCAGGAGACATCATTACTTCAAACAACTTAAAGGTAGCCTTACACATTAAAGATTTATACAAATACTTTAAGAAGGCAGGGAAAATTGTAGACCTAGATTATAAAGAAAAAAACCTTGGTATTTTTTCAAGAGCTGTACTCAAAATGATTCAACAAGGAGAAGACGGATGGGAAACACTACTTCCAGAAGGAGCGGCAGAAACCATTAAAGAAAAAGAATTATTTGGCTACAAGGCTTAATGCTATATAAAACATCACAATTCTTTCATAACGAGAATTGTAAACATAAAAAAACTGCTTGAGATGTCTCAAGCAGTTTTTTTTATATAGTATTCAAAAGTGTTTGTTTATTTTTTTACAAACTTTTGAGTTGTCTTCATCGATCCATTGTTGATTTCGATAAAATAAACACCACTAGCTAAAGTTTGAACAGGTACGTTCAATAATTCTGAATTAGTTTCAGCTCCTCTAGCAATCACTTTACCAGCAAGATCATAAACCGCATAGCTTGTAGATTTAGCCATTAATTCAGAAGGTATTTGAATATGCAATACATCTTGAACAGGATTTGGCCAGATTCTAATTTCATTAGCAGCAATCACATTATCGTCGATAGATAAATTTGCATCTACATCACCACTTACGATTAAAGTGTAATCTTGTTTTCCTGAATTTATTGTTCCTTTATGAGAAACCTTAATTTGATAGCTACCAGCAGGCGCGTTTTCAATTTCTATTTTCTCAATATTATCAACATTATTATCTCCTTTTAAAGCTCTTAAATCATTAAAATCTTTATTTAGTTTCCAAGGAAAATATTCCTCACCATCTTTATAAATACGCAAATCTAAGTCATTCACCAAAGCTGATTGTGACGACCAAGATCTACCTTCAGGATCTGTCCACGCTAGTGTAGCTACAACTTTGTTACCTGAGTTCACAACCACAAAGTCTTTCACGTATTCAGAACCTTGAGCTAAAGTATTCTCTTCCAATACAATTTTACCTGCTTTAGCAGCCATCATCACTTCTACCCCAGCAGTTGCATTGATTAA
>JASLDM010000042.1 GCA_030151565.1 Flavobacterium sp.
AAAGCGATAGATGAAGCAGATATGATTTTTATATCTGTAAATACTCCGACCAAAACTTATGGAAAGGGGAAAGGAATGGCGGCAGATTTAAAATATATCGAACTCTGTGCACGTCAGATTGCTCGTGTTGCTAAAACCGATAAAATAGTAGTTGAAAAATCAACACTTCCCGTACGAACTGCACAAGCTATTAAACGAATTTTAGATCAAACCGGAAATGGTGTAGGTTTTCAAATTCTTTCAAATCCTGAGTTTTTGGCAGAAGGAACCGCTGTAACCGATTTGCTACATCCAGATCGTGTACTAATCGGTGGTGCTGAAACACCTGAAGGAAAAGAAGCTATGGAAGCTCTAGTAGCTATTTATAGTACTTGGGTTCCTATGGAAAAAATACTAACTACAAATGTGTGGTCGTCAGAGCTATCTAAATTAACAGCAAATGCCTTTTTAGCACAACGCGTTTCGTCGATTAATGCTATTTCTGAGCTTTGTGAAGTATCTGGAGCGGATGTGAATGAGGTAAGTAGAGCTATTGGAACCGATAGTCGTATCGGTAATAAATTCCTAAAAGCTTCTGTTGGTTTTGGAGGGTCTTGTTTTCAAAAAGATATTCTGAATCTGGTTTATATCGCTAAGAGCTATGGATTAGAGGAGGTTGCAGATTATTGGGAACAAGTAATTATTATGAACGACCATCAAAAAAGACGCTTTGCGGATAAAATAGTAACAACGCTATTTAATACTGTTAATGATAAAAAAATAACTTTTTTAGGTTGGGCATTTAAAAAAGATACTAATGATACTAGAGAATCAGCAGCTATATATGTAGCAAATGATTTAATGGAAGAAGAAGCCCAAATCCACGTGTACGATCCTAAAGTAACAGAACAACAGATGTTGGCTGACTTGGATTATCTCAATACTCGTAGTTTCGAAACAAATGAAAGGCATCTAACGGTTCATCAAAATGCATATGACGCATTGAATGGAGCACATGCTGTAGCAGTCCTAACCGAATGGGATGTGTTTAAAGATTACGATTGGCAAAAAATTTATGACAGTATGCAAAAACCAGCCTTTGTTTTTGATGGACGAGGTATTCTGGATCATACTATTTTGGAGCAAATCGGTTTTGAAGTATATACCATTGGAAAAGGAAGGAAAGAGTAGGCTGTTTTGTGGAGTGAAAATGTAAAAAAGCGAAACTGTAAAAATGTAAAGAGATTTTGTGGGATAAAGAACGCCTTTTTAGTGGTGAAACTGCAAAAACGTAAAAAGCAAAAGCTGTTTGAGCGGAGCGAGTCCTTTTGGTTTCGTTTTCAAAACTATTTTAGACCGTATTTTGGCTGAGTCGAAGTACTTTTTGTTTCTTTTTTGGTACTTTCAAAAAGGAAAAGGAAGTAGGTTGTTTTGTGGAGTGAAGAACACTTTTATTGGTGAAAATGCAAAAAAGTGAAACTGCAAAGTGGTTTTTGTTTTGCGGGATGAAGAACATTTACTGGATGTAAAAGTGATGAGTGAAGAGTAATCAGTAATGAGTTTTAATAAAGTAATAAACAACAAGTAGTTCAAGAAACCTATAAATTTAAGAAACGAAAGCGAACTGATTAACAGAATCTAAGTTGACATTTTTACATTTTAGCAATTTGGCATTTTCACAGTTCAGCAGTTTAGTATTTTCACAGCTCTACATTTTATCAATTTTGCTTAAAAAAAATAAAACTATTAACTAACCAAAATAAATAGAATGAGAAAAAACGTAATTTTAGGAATCGCCTTATTAACGACGGCATTATTAAGTACAACAGGAAATGCTCAGACAGCAGATTATTTCAAAAAAACCAAGCTAGAAGCAGGATGGGGCTATAATATGCCAACGTCACTTTTAGGAAATGCTTCTGGTAGTGATTATTCAGGAGTAAGTAGTTTTTATGTTGGAGTCCGTTATGATATTGATGCGCTTTGGGGAGTTCGTGGAACCTATGCTTTTAATAAATTTAGTAATGATGATAATCAGCTAAATCTAAAAACGGGATTGACTGTACATAAATTAATGGCAGAAGCTACATTTAATATTAGTCGAGCTATTCAACAACAAGGTCCACAAGCGTTTGAAGTATTAACACACGCAGGATTTGGATTGTCTTTCGGCGCAAGTGAACAAAATAGTGGAAGTACCGATACGATGGGAAGTTTGCAATTTGGATTGATGCCTACCTATCATATCAATGATCGATTAAGCGTGCATTTAGATGCTACCTATGTTGCTAACTTTAGTCAGGATTACGGTTTCACAGGGGCTTCAACAAAAATAACCGGAGACGGAAACACTGGAGGTTACTTTTTAGCGAATATTGGCTTAGCGTATAGACTGAAAAAATAATAATAAAAAGTTTACAATATTTATTGTAAACTTTTTTTGTTTCGTGAATGAAGAACATGAATTAATCGTGAACAAGGGAACAAGTTAACCAGGGAATACGTGGTTTTGTGAATAAAGAGTGTTTACTGGAAGTAAAAGTGATGAGTAATCTGTGATGAGTAATCTGTGATGAGGTTAAATTCGGAAATAAGGTTTATACAACTAAATAATACGCTTATAGACGAGTTCACCAGTTCCCACGTTCCCTTGTTCACAGCGTAAAGAACTTTTGGTACTTTCAAAAAGGAAATAGATTGTTTGGCGGAATGAAGATTATGGATTAATTGTGAACTAGGCAACGAATTAATTAGTTTGGATTAAAAGTAGGGATAGTAAAGATAAAATATGGAGCCAATAAGAAGTCATAAAGATTTGTTAGTCTATCAAAAGTCGTTAGATTTTGTAGAATGTATATATCAACTTACAGCTAATTTTCCAAATGAAGAACGTTATGGGTTGATTAGTCAATTAAGAAGGGCTGCTGTTTCTATACCTTCTAATATTGCTGAAGGGGCTACTAGAAAAAGTGTAAAAGAGTATATTCAATTTCTTTACATAAGTTTGGGGTCTTTGAGTGAGGTTGAAACACAAATTGAAATATCCTATCGTTTAGGGTTTTTAGATAGAAATTCAAAATTAGATGATATGCAATTGCATATTAAGAGGATGTTGTTAAAATTAATTGAGGCACTTAATCAAAATAAGTAGCATGAGAGTAAGAAAATAAATAATGGAGTATGTTTATTTATCGTGACCTAGAGAACGAGTTAACAAGGAAATAGGTGTTTGAATTAATTACGTTTATTGGATAGAAGGTGATCAGTAATGAATTTTGTATCTGTATATAAAGTTTGTACAACTAGAATACGCATACAGACGAGTTCACTAGTTCTCTCGTTCCCTAGTTCACAACTCTACATTTTCACATTTTTACATTTTTACATTTTTACAATTTCACATTTTTACACTTTCACAGTTCAGCAGCTTAGCAGTTTCACATTTTAGCATTGAAAGTTTGCTCTGATGAAGTTGAATTATATTAAAAATTACGCACCTATTGATAAAACTAAATATTATAAGCAATGTATCAATTTTATTTTGAACGATTGGAAGTATGGAAGAACGCAAGAGTTTTATCTTCTTCTATTTATAAGATTACCGCTAATTTTCCTGAGGATGAGAAGTTTGGGATAACTAATCAAATCCGTAGAGCTACAGTTAGTATAGGAGCTAATATCGCAGAAGGAATGTCAAGGAATACGATTAAGGATAAAGCTCGTTTTTTGAATATGTCTTATGGCTCTTGTATGGAAGTAATTTACTTTTTGATTATTTCATTAGATTTGGAGTTTCTTACAGAAAAAGAATATTTGAAACTCAGAGAGGATTTGGAGTTGATAACAGGTCAATTAAATAAATTGTCGAAAACATTAAAGGAATAATAGTTTCGTTTCACAGTTTCACAATTTCACAATTTTACAGTTTAGCAGCTTCACAGTTTTACAATTTCACAAACAACAGAATGAAAAAATTACTACTAGTACTCTTCTTTTTTGCATTTGCAACGACAGCATCACAAGCTCAGATAGAAGATGTTTTATCTAGAACCAGTTTGGAAGCAGGTTGGGGATATAATCAACCGACATCTTTAACAGGACCTACTTCAGCTAGTGATTACTCGGGGTTTGATAGTTATTATGCAGGGGCTCATTATAGTTATGCAGAGCTATGGGGGGCTAGATTAACTTATGCTTACAATCGTTTTAAGCACAAAGATGCGGAAACATATAGTTTGTCGCTGCATAAAATTATGTTGGAGGGGACGTTTAACGTAAGTAGAGCGATAACCCAACAGGGGCAAGAACCTTTTGAAGTGTTACTACATTCGGGTTTAGGGGTGTCTATTGGGAAGAGTTTTGACAATACCGCAAGTACAGATGCTATGGGGAGTTTTCAAATAGGGATAATGCCTAAATATTATATTACAGATGGTATTAGTATGCATTTGGATGCGACTTATATAACTAATTTTAGTCAAGACTATGGTTTTGATGGAGGCTTTGCAAAGGCAGATGGAAGTAGAGGTTCTGGGAGTTATTTCTTAATAAACCTAGGGTTGGCTTTTAAAATGAATTAATTTAAATTGTGTTCTGCGATTCAGAAGTTCGAATTGTTTATTTTAAGCCCAAAATAATTTGGCTAGATTAATAAAACGTGTACTTTTGTTGAACGCTATTAAAAAGTAAGAAAAATATTTTTTTGAATTGAATAAATACTAAAAGATGAAAGAAATTAAGAAAATTTGTTGCGTTGGAGCTGGTTATGTAGGTGGACCTACAATGTCTGTTATCGCACAGAAAAATCCACATATCCAAATTACTGTTGTTGACCTAAATGAAGCACGTATTGCTGCTTGGAATGGGGATGACTTGAGTAAATTGCCTATATATGAACCAGGATTAGATGTAATCGTTGGTGAAGCAAGAGGTCGTAACTTATTTTTCTC
>JASLDM010000053.1 GCA_030151565.1 Flavobacterium sp.
TTCTATTGTATTTTCAAAAGTAGGAGCTTCAGTATTTGAAGTAATAGCATTAATCTCCTCTTTAGTTTCGTTGATTGCTTTTTCAAAAGAGGGTTTATAATCTTCTGTTTTTATTTTAGAAAAGGGAGCAGTCCCGTGTTTAGTTGTGTTTGCTTTGTCGAATACAGACATAGTACTTGATAATTTAAAATAGAGTATAAAAATACAAATTTTTAAGCGAATGGAAAGGTCAATTCCCTTTGTTTTGTTTTTTGCCTAGAAGGATTTTTTTCTTTTTGAATCTAAAGTGCGTTCTTTGAAAGTGAAAAGAAAACATTACAAAAAATGAAGGAGCTGTTGTACCAAGATTATTTCATTATTATTTTAATAGGCTTTCTACTCAATTGTATATTGATAGGAGGATCTTTGATATTGTATCGGTTTTGGCATAAAATTCCACAGAATAGCGTCCAGGTAAATGCTTATCAGCCTATTGAGAAGCGCGATGTGATCGCAGTGTTTTCAACACTTTTTTGTAATGTAGCAGTTTTTGTATTTGGTGTTTTTTGTTTTAGAGAGGGGTATTTAGCAGTAGATTTTGACGGTATTTCTATAGGTGTTTGGGCTATAGAATTGTTGGCACTTGTTTTATTGGTCGATTTGGCAATGTTTGTATTTCATAAGCTTGCTCACTTCAAATTGTTTTATAAAAACATTCATGCCAAACATCACGAGCACATTGGTGTCAATGAGTTAAGTCTGTTTGTTTTAAGTCCGTTTGAAGCTATCGGTTTTGGATTGATGTTGCTGTTTTTTATCGTATTATATCCTTTTCATTATACGGTTGTAGGTGCTTATTTGGGCGTGAATTTAATTTGGGGTACAATTGGGCATTTTAATAAAGTCCCAGTTGTTGTGAGAAAGTCTTGGTTTTCTTGGCTCGGAACAGCTAGCTTTCATAATGAGCATCATTTAGAACCTCAGACTAATTTTGGTTTTTACACGACCATTTGGGATCGGTTATTTAAAACTTATAAAAAACACCGTTCTGTTTCAAAAAAAGCATATTAAGGTATGCGTTTGATATTATGTGTCTGGCGTATTACTAACTCAAGATTCATTACGGTTCTGTATAGCCAACAGTTCTTAAATAGATTTGATGCGGTAGAGGTTCGAGAGATCTTCGGAGCAAGCCCCACAGATGTTCGGAAAAAAGGCTTTTTCCCGAACCAGTCTGGTAGTTGTGTGGTGCTTGTGTGGTAGATGTTGCGGTTAAGCCTTTGTTTGTAAGGGGTTGAGCGTATTATAAGAGTGGTGAAGGGTGGCGTTGGATGATGTGTTGATTTAGTTTTACTGTTGTTTTATTTTGGAATTGCTATTGATTTTGAACAAAAAACGCCGAAATAGATTTACTATTTCGGCGTTTATATTTGATTTGAAAAATGTATTATTTGATAGATTCAGCTGCTTTTAAAACAGCATCTCTTAATCCATTTTTGTATTCAATCATTTTGTTTAATACGTCTTGATTTTGACTACCTAAGATTTGTAAGGCTAGTAAACCAGCATTTTTTCCTCCGTTTAAAGCTACTGTAGCTACAGGAACTCCACCAGGCATTTGAAGAATAGATAATACACTATCCCATCCATCAATTGAGTTAGATGACTTTACAGGTACTCCAATTACAGGAAGTGGCGACATTGAAGCAACCATACCTGGCAAGTGTGCTGCTCCACCAGCTCCAGCAATAATTACATTGATTCCTCTTGTGTGTGCATTTGCAGAAAAGTCAAATAACTTTTCTGGAGTTCTGTGAGCAGAAACAATATCTACTTCAACGTCAATTCCGAATTCTTTGATGATATTAATGGCGTCTTGCATTACAGGCATATCTGAAGTACTGCCCATTACTACGGCTATTTTCATAATTATTTGCTGATTACTTTGATGGTTTCTTTTACTTTTTGAGCGATGGCTCTGGCTTTGGTCATGTCTGAATTAACAATAGTAACATGTCCCATTTTTCGGAATGGACGTGTTTCGCGCTTTCCGTAAATATGAGGTGTTACACCTTCTATTTTTAGAATTTCTTCCATGCCTTCATAGTACACTTGTCCTGAGTATCCTTCATCTCCAACTAAATTTACCATAATACCTGCAACTTTGCTGTCGGTATTTCCTAACGGTAAATCTAAAATTGCTCTGATGTGTTGTTCAAACTGGGAGGTGTAACTAGCCTCTATCGAGTAGTGCCCTGAGTTATGTGGACGTGGTGCTACTTCATTTACTAAAATGTCGTCATCTTCTGTTTGAAACATTTCAACCGCAAGTAAACCAACGTGGTTGTATTTTTCTGATACTTTTAAAGCAACTTCACGCGCTTTATCTGAAACAGCTGCAGGAATTCTGGCAGGGCAAATCACGTATTCCACTTGATTTGCTTCTGGGTGAAATTCCATTTCTACAACTGGGTAGGTTTTTATTTCTCCTGATACTGATCTGGCAACGATAACAGCTAATTCATTTTTAAAAGGAATCATTTGTTCTGCTATGCACTCTGTATTGGGTAATTTATCTAAGTCGATAATTGTACGTACAACTTTTACTCCATTTCCATCATATCCAAATTGTGCAGCTTTCCATACAAAAGGCACTGAAATTTCTTTGTTATTTACAGCATCTTTCAGTGATTGAATGTCTTCAAATCGTTTATACGGAGCTGTAGGAATGTTGTTTTCGATGTAAAAATCTTTTTGTCTGCCCTTGTGTTGGATCAGTCGAAGTGTTTTTGGACTTGGAAAAACTTTTTTTCCTTCTGCTTCTAATTTATCTAAAGCGTCTAAGTTTACATTTTCGATTTCGATAGTTAAAACGTCTGTTTGTTTACCAAATTCATAAACGGTTTCAAAATCCATTAGATCTCCCTGAAAGAATTTGTATGCTCCGAATTGTGCAGGAGCTTCAGTACTAGGGTCTAATATTAGTGTAGCGATATCAAATTTTCTAGTGTCGGACAAGAGCATTTTTCCCAATTGTCCACCACCTAATATTCCTAATTTAAAATCAGATGAAAAATAATTCATTGCGTTGTGTGTTTTTGCAAAGATACTTTAAAAAAGGAAATCTGAAATCTTTTTTAAATTTCAAGAAAACTAGCTTTTGTAGCGAAACGCATTTGTAGGATTTGCGATTTTTAAAGATATTTTTATACAAAAATTAAAAGTATAGGCGATTGCTTTAATTTTTTTGACATATATTAATTTTTTTTAATTTAAAATGGTGATTTGAGAAAACCAAAGTGAAAAACTAATTTAGCAGTTAGTTTTTGTATATTTGCGGATTACGATTATTCTCATATGGAAATGCAAGTTTTAGACAAGACATTTGTTCCCTTTATTGGAGCGGAGCAGATTGATACACGATTAAAAGAATTAGCGCAACAAATTAAAGACGATATGAATGGTGAAGTTCCTGTTTTTATAGGGGTTTTGAACGGATCATTTATGGTTTTGTCTGATTTGGTGAAGCATTATACGGCTCCTTGTGAGATGAGCTTTATAAAAATGGCGTCCTACGTAGGTACTCAATCTACCAATCAAGTGAATCAGCTTTTAGGATTGGATATTGATGTAACCAACCGTCGCATTATATTAGTGGAGGATATCGTAGATACTGGAAATACATTGGTAGCTTTAAAGGAGTTATTCGACCAGCGCAAACCTAAAGAGGTTAAGGTTTTTACACTGTGTTTAAAGCCAGAAGCTTATACGAAAACAATTCCATTGGACTACGTTGGGTTTGAAATCGAGAACAAGTTTATAGTAGGCTATGGGATGGATTATGACAAACACGGAAGAAATATTCCAGAAATATATCAGATTAAGTAATACAAAAATATAGACAGATTATGATTTCAATAGTTTTATTTGGAAAGCCAGGTGCTGGAAAAGGTACTCAAGCTGAATTTTTAAAAGAGAAATATAACCTAAAACATATATCAACAGGAGATGTGTTTCGTTTTAATTTAAAAAACGATACTGATTTAGGAAAGGAAGCACGCGTTTATATGGATCGTGGCGAACTTGTGCCGGATGAAATTACCATCAATATGTTGCGAGATGAAGTTGAAAAAAACATGGATTGTGCAGGTTTTTTATTCGACGGATTTCCTAGAACTATTAAGCAAGCAGAAGCGTTAGAAGAGCTGTTGGTTTCTAAAAATTTAGAATTAACAGCTACTGTAGCTTTGGAAGCTGATGATGAAGTATTGGTAGCGCGTATTTTAGAAAGAGGTAAAACAAGTGGTCGTGCAGATGATCAAGACGAACAAAAAATTAGAAATCGTTATGTGGAGTATAATGAGAAAACAGCTCCATTAATTGATTTTTATAAAAACAAAAATGTATACCACGCTGTAAACGGAATTGGTTCTATAGAGGAAATCACGGCACGTTTAAGCAAGGTTATTGATACATTGTTGTAATTATATATTTAAATTCGAGAAATCGTATTAAATTTGCAGCATTAAAATCATTCACAGTCTTGGACTGCGGTAAAAAAAATATAAAAAGATGACAGAAGGAAACTTTGTCGATTACGTAAAAATTTACGTTGCTTCAGGAAAAGGAGGAAAGGGATCTACGCATTTACACCGCGAGAAATTTATTGAAAAAGGAGGCCCTGACGGAGGAGATGGAGG
>JASLDM010000068.1 GCA_030151565.1 Flavobacterium sp.
ATAATATCATTTTGACCTTCAATTTGCTTAAACTCTTAAAACTCCAATTACTTCTTAGACACCAACTCTTCAAATATTACATTTCACATTTATTTACCGTTCATTAAAATTTATTTTCACATATTTTCGTTACCTTTAATATAAATCATGGGAAAAACAAATAAATACGGAGCTTTTGAAAAGCTTTCATTCCCATCAACACTCAATAAAAAAATGAACGTTAAAATTATAGGAACGGGAAGTTACATTCCAGAGCACGCCATTACCAACCAAGATTTCGATTTATTTGATTTTCGAGATAGCGATGGTCAACCATTAAAAAATTCAAATGAACAAATCGCACGTAAACTTCAACAAATCACCGGTATTGAAGAGCGTAGGTACGTAAATGATCAATTGGTATGTTCTGATATTGCTACATCTGCTGCAAAAAAAGCAATCTCTGACAGTGATATCGATCCTGAAACACTAGATTACATAATTTTTGCACATAATTTTGGAGACATTAAAAAAGGAACAATCCAATCAGATATTGTGCCTAGCTTAGCTTCACGCGTAAAACACAACCTACAAATAAAAAACCCAAATTGTGTAGCATTTGATGTTCTATTTGGATGCCCTGGATGGTTATTAGGAATGATTCAAGCTTATGCTTTTATGAAATCAGGTTTGGCAAATCGCTGTTTAGTTATTGGTGCCGAAACACTTTCTAGAGTTATTGACTTACACGATAGAGATTCTATGATTTATGCAGATGGAGCTGGTGCTACTATTCTAGAAAACACACTTGACAATGGAGGTGTTTTATCTGTAAAAAATGCTACCTATGCATTTGAAGAATCTAATTTCATTCATTTTGGAAAATCATATAATGCAGATTTAGATTGTAACACCAAATACATTAAAATGTATGGAAGAAAAATCTACGAATTTGCATTAACACAAGTTCCTGCAGCAATGAAAGCTTGCTTAGATCAAAGCGGCGTGGCTATTACATCCATAAAAAAAGTTATCATCCATCAAGCTAATGAAAAAATGGATGAAGCAATTGTAAAGCGATTTTACGAATTATTTGGACTTGAAATGCCGATGAATATTATGCCAATGAATATTCAAAAACTCGGCAACAGCAGCGTTGCCACACTTCCTACTCTATATGATATGATTCTAAAAGAGCAAATGGATGATCATCGCTTACAAAAAGGAGACATTGTTTTATTTGCATCTGTTGGAGCAGGAATGAACATCAACGCAATGGTTTATCAAATTTAATATTTATTCCATCAATTTTGTTAAGAATTAGAGTACTACTCTAGTATTAATCAAAAAAAGCAACGTATTTTTAAATATCCTTTTCAATACAAAAAGGCACTTTTTTAATCTTTTATATTCAGTATTTTTGCACCGAAAATTCGGAGATCAATACCGTTTTATGAAAGGTACATAAAAGTGCCTTTTTATATACTATTATGAGGCTAGACAATAAATACTGGGGATTTGCATCGGCTATATTTGCCGCACTACTATGGGGTGTTTCAGGTACTTTTGCACAATTTTTATTTAGAGAAAAAGAATTCAATGCCGAATGGCTAGTTACTATTCGCTTATTAATTTCAGGGATTTTAATGCTTTGCTTAGGTCTGGTACAACGCAATCCTGAAATATGGACCATTTGGAAAAACAAAAAAGATGCACGCCAATTAGTTTCCTTTAGCATCTTTGGAATGCTGACAGTTCAGTATACGTATTTCGCTGCAATCCTACATTCAAACGCTGCAACAGCTACCGTATTGCAATATATGGGTCCTGTTTTTATTGCAATCTACCTAGCGCTTCGTTTAAAGAAAATGCCTAAACTAATTGAGTTTTTTGCTATCGGATTAGCAATGATGGGAACTTTTTTATTAGTAACCCATGGAAACATCAATAGTTTAAACATTTCTCCTACTGCATTTTTCTGGGGTATTATTTCTGCAGTGGCCTTGGCTGCATATACACTTTTGCCTATTCATTTATTAAAAAAATATAGTCCCATAGTAATTATAGGCTGGGCCATGTTACTTGCAGGAATTGTGATGAGCCTATTCCATCCTCCATTTAAACTTGAAGGTATCTGGGATCAAGAGACATTTTGGGCTGTAGGTTTTATAATTGTACTCGGAACGCTTATCCCATTTTATATTTTTTTAACCGCAATAAAAAACATCGGTCCGCAAAGAGCGAGCTTATTAGCCTGTGCAGAACCTCTTTCGGCCGCCCTAATTGCAGTCATTTGGCTAGGTGTGGATTTTGGATGGATGGATTGGATTGGTAGTGGATGTATTATTGCGACAATACTTTTACTAACGCAAATTAAGAAAAAAGAAATCCCTGACGACGGGAAAGAATTACTTTAAGACTGAGTCATCAAGGTAGAAAGCTCTTGATTTTTTCGATTATTTGGTTAATGCCATAAGTTACACTCGGCGCCCAATTAAACTTGTAAACCACAAACAAATCAAACACAACTATTAATGTAACTTTATAAAGTAAAGTGCCTAAAGAGTAAGAAGTAATAGGCAATAAAAAAACGATACTTGCTACGACCAAAATAAAAAGAAACATTTTTAGAAAAGCCAAGTCAAAAGGCCATAGCTTCATTTTAGAATAAATAAAAAGTGTTTTCGAAATATTATACAACATAAGAGACGCCAAAGACGCGTAGGCAACCCCTTGTATCCCAAAATTAGTTTGCGTTAAAAACAACCAATTTAAAACAACATTAAGCACCATTAATGAAAGGATTGCCAACAGATTAAATCGATAGTACTTTGAATACGATATAATCTCAGTATTAAATCCAGTAGCCATATTGATTACTACATTTATTCCTAAAAGATATATTATCGGTATTGAAGGCGCTAAACTTTCATAAGTAGGCAATAATTTAAACAGAGGCTCAATACCAACAAAAACACAAGAGAACAAAACGGCTCCAATAAAAAAAAGTGTCTTACAAACCTCTTTGTACTTGTTGTTTAATTCCTTCCAAGCACCTTGTTTAATATAGTCTGAGATCACAGGAGCATAAAGCGCAAACACCCCTGTAGCTGGAATTGCTAAAGTGGATGCAAGTGTTACACCAATACTATAAGTTCCGTTAGCTTCAAAAGAGATGAACTCTGGAATCATCAATGAATCTACACGAAAAGCAAAAAAAGCCCCAAAACTTCCTGCAAATGAATACAAACTATAGGCGTAATATTTTTTCTTGGGAATACTTTTAAACAACTCGTCGTAGTGCTTCGATAAACGGAATGGATCTTGAAGATAAACATATCGTCCTACTAGAACAACGACGACGCCGTAGGCAAACACATACCACCATATTGCGTGAGAAATAGAAACAGCTGCAGATATAACAAGTAAAAAAACAGCTGGCAAAGCTATTTTTGGAATTATTTTCTCATAGAAAGTAGGCACTGATAATTTCTGTAAGTGCGTAGCTTGTCGCTTAAAGATTTCAATATAAGCCATAAAAATGGCCAACGGATATGCATACCATAAATAAATCTTATTTTCTGATGTAGCATATACACTGTAAAATAAAAGCAGTACTCCAAGAAATATGGAAATTTTAGCTATTGATAACAAACTAAATCCGAAAAGCTTTTCTTGTAATTTTTTGGAAAGGGTGGGATAAAAATTGATTAATGCATTTGTACTTCCCAAAACCATTATTGGAAATAAGATCTGAGCCCAAGCATCTACAAAACGCACAATACCGAGCATCTCTTTATTTTGAGGATAAATCAATACTGTTGAAACAACTCCAATAGCCACTCCAATATAATTGATTATAGTAAAAAGCGCTGCTTGTTTTGCAGAAATTTTACGTCCCATACATGATAATTTTTACAAATATACTTTCTTAAAATGGTAAAGTATTATTTTTTCATAACTTTGTCTATCACAGAAATGATAAGGAAATTTATGTACGAAAATAATTATCCTAAGGAACGCTTTCAAATCACTTTAGATTTCATTGCTAAACACTTAGACAAACAAGAATCAATCTTGGATTTAGGAGTTCAGAATCCCTTATCGGATCTAATGCTTTCCGAGGGCTACAAAGTAACCAATACTTGTGGAGAAGATTTAGACGACGACCAAACAATTCTTAAAGAAAAAGAGTATGACGTTTTAACAGCTTTTGAAATTATAGAGCACCTTCTAAATCCTTACACAATCTTAAAAGCATCAAAAGCCAAAAAAATCGTAATATCTGTTCCTTTACGACTTTGGTTTACGACCGCATACAAAAGCAAAACAGATTTGCGCGACCGCCATTTTCACGAATTTGAAGACTGGCAACTAGATTGGCTCATTGAAAAAGCAGGATACACAATTATCGATAGAAAAAAATGGTGCCATAAAGTAAATAAAATTGGCATAAGACCTTTTTTACGCAGATTTACACCCCGATACTACATTGTTTATGCAGAAAAATTTTAACTTGGAATACTATATTGTTATACCCGCGCACAATGAAGAAGCGTATATTCAAAAAACTTTAGATAGCTTAATATCGCAGACACATCTACCCAAAAAGCTAATAATCGTTAACGATAACTCTACTGATAGAACTGCAGAAATATCACAAGGTTATGTCAACAAATATCCTTGGATTGAATTGATTAACCGTCATTCGAGCCAACTTCATTTACCAGGAAAAAAAGTCATTCAAGCATTCAACAATGGATTGGAATACTTAGATGATCATTACGACTTCATTGTCAAACTAGACGCAGACCTAATTCTTCCTTCAAACTACTTTGAAGAAATTGCCATTGCATTTACTAAAGACTCTTCATTGGGAATGGCTGGTGGATATGCATACATAGAAAAGAAAGGCAAATGGATTATTGAAAACTTAACTGATAAAGACCATGTGCGCGGTGTGTTCAAAGCATATCGAAAAGCTTGTTTTAAGCAAATTGGAGGCCTAAAACCAGAAATGGGCTGGGATACAGTAGATGAGCTACTTTGTCATTTTTACGGATGGAAAATCATAACATTACCTCATCTCGAGGTTAAACATCTAAAACCAACAGGTTCGACATATGACAAAACTGCAAGATTCAACCAAGGCCAATCTTTTTATACCTTGCATTATGGTTTTGTCATTACATTAATTGCAGCTCTTAAGCTAGCCTCAAAAAAAAAGAAGCCGTATCTATTTATAGATTATATGCGCGGATACTGGAAAGCTAAAAATGAGAATAGACCATTTTTGGTTACACCCGAACAAGGTAAATTCATCAGAAACTACCGCTGGAAAAAAATTAAATCTAAGATATTCTAGGTGTTTTTGAAATCAAACTAGCAAAAACTCATTTGGAATTGGTAATTTAGCCCAGATATTTATTTTATATGATTAAAAAATCTTTAACCCAGATAGGACGATATTTCATAATGCTCAAAGAAGTCTTTAGTAGACCTACAAAATGGAGTGTTATGCGTGAATTAATTTTTAAAGAAATTGACGATTTAATCATTGGATCTTTAGGAATTGTTTGCTTTTTATCTTTTTTCGTAGGTGGTGTTGTAGCTATACAAACAGCATTAAACCTTACAAACCCACTGATACCAAAATATCTTATTGGTTTTGCAACAAGACAATCCGTAATTCTTGAATTTGCTCCTACTTTTATTTCCATTATTATGGCAGGTAAAATGGGTTCTTTCATTACTTCAAGTATCGGTACCATGCGCGTAACCGAACAAATCGATGCCTTAGAAGTTATGGGGATTAATTCTCTAAACTACTTGGTGTTTCCGAAAATGGTAGCAGTTTCACTTTATCCTTTTGTAATCGGAATCAGCATGTTTTTGGGAATTCTAGGAGGTTGGTTTGGAGGTGTTTTTGGAGGTTTTTTAACTTCGGAACAATTCATCACTGGTTTACAAGATACATTTATTCCTTTCCATATTGTTTATGCCTTTATTAAAACAGCAATTTTTGGTTTTCTATTGGCTACAATTCCTTCTTTTTATGGCTATTACATGAAAGGTGGGGCTTTAGAGGTTGGAAAAGCTAGTACAACAGCATTCGTTTGGACATCTGTAGCGATAATCTTAACCAACTATTTATTAACTCAATTACTATTAAGCAACTAATGATTGAAGTAAAAAATATAGTAAAATCCTTTGATGGCGTACAAGTTCTTAAAGGGATCAGTACTACTTTCGAAACTGGTAAAACGAATTTAATTATTGGCCAAAGTGGATCTGGAAAGACCGTTATGCTCAAAACACTTTTGGGAGTACATACGCCTGACTCTGGAGAGATTTTATTTGATGGACGTGTTTACGCACAATTAGATGCCAAAGAAAGACGCGATTTACGAACAGAAATAGGAATGGTTTTTCAAGGAAGCGCCCTTTTTGATTCTATGAATGTAGAGCAAAACATTTCTTTTCCTTTACGCATGTTTACTAATAAAACAGCTAAAGAAGTACAAATGCGTACTGATGAAGTAATAGAGCGTGTAAATTTAAATGGCGCTAATAAGAAAATGCCTTCAGAAATTTCTGGTGGGATGCAAAAAAGGGTTGCCATTGCAAGAGCAATTGTAAATAACCCTAAATATCTTTTTTGTGATGAACCAAACTCTGGATTAGACCCTAAAACAGCTATTGTCATTGATAATCTTATCCAAGAGATCACACATGAATACCAAATCACCACCGTTATTAACACACACGATATGAACTCAGTACTCGAGATTGGCGAACATATTGTATTCTTAAAAAACGGTTTATTAGCTTGGACTGGAAACCATAAAGAAATCATTCGAACCGACAATGAAGATTTGGTTGACTTTGTATATTCTTCCGAGTTATTCAAAGAAATCAGACGCGTGAGTTTGGCTATGGATAAAAAATAGAATAAAAAAAAACCTGAAAAGAAATCTTTTCAGGTTTTTTTTATTCCTCAACTACCTTAAGTTTGTCATTATGTAATTTTACTTGAAGCCAATTCTCTATTTTTTGAATATCGCTTTGTTTTTGCTTACTAGACACACTTGCCTCCCATTTAACAAAAGTCGTTGGAATGGTATCTACTTCCTTAAAATTGGTTTTAAGAACCTGAGAATACGACAATCCTACTACTTTAGGATATAAAACTTGGATCTCTTTAGCTAATTGTTCAAAAGGAACTTCCTTATCTTTATAAAATTGTAATTCTTGTTGTAACCCAAAAATTTGCTGATCTTTCGCTACTATTTGATCTTCTTTTCTCGTTAACAATCCTTGTGAGTTTACATAAGAAGATTCTAATTTCTCTAGCTTAGTTAAGGTTTCCTTATTTTCTAAATCTTGAAGTACATCAATTTCTACATTTGGATATCCCTTGGAAGCCATGGTATTCTGAAGTTCTTCTATCGCTCTAGATGTCAGTGTTTTTCCTATTATAATAAATGAAATTTTTTGCTTGACAAAATCAACTTGAGAATCCAAAAGAATTAAATTATGTTCTATCTTATACGCTTGAATCATCTGCATGGATTTTTGTTCAAAATCTGATTTCTTGTATAGTTGATAAAACAAATACATACTAGGAACCAAAATTAACAATGCAATTCCAGAAATAATTTGTGAAATCCTTTTTCGAGCTATCGAATTTAAATATTGAACTACAGGAAATTTTAAAAAACGAACAACTAAAAAAGTTGCTAAAGCGATAAATATTGTATTTATAGTAAACAGAAACATCGCACCTCCGAAAAAATCCCATTTACCAGTTGCCAAACCATAACCAGCCGTACACAAAGGAGGCATTAACGCTGTGGCAATAGCTACACCAGACATTGTGGTAATCAACTTCACTTTTCTACTTTGAGCCACAATCATGGCCAATCCTCCAGCAAAAGCAATTAAAACATCGCGCACATCAGGAGAAGTTCTGGCTAATAGCTCAGGTGTTTCCGATTGAAACATTGGAATACTGAAAAACAAAAACGAGGTAAGTAAACTTAAGAAAATCATAATCCCGAAGTTCTTCAAAGCTCGCTTTAACAAATCGATATCATTTATCCCCAGCGACATTCCAATTCCTAAAATAGGTCCCATTAAAGGAGAAATCAACATCGCACCAATCACAACTGCAGTAGAACTAATATTAAGCCCCACAGAGGCAATAAATATGGAAAAAACCAAAACCCAAGCAGCTTGTCCTTTAATAGGAATACCAGAAATAACATCAGCAATTGTAGCTTCTTTATCGGTATCACCACTGATATCCAACAAATCGCTTAATTGTTCCTTTGTCTTTAAAAACAATCGCTTAATTGTAAATCGATTGACAGTCTCTACAGAGTTTTTTTTCAGATTATCAGACTCCATCAAAACTATTTATTAGTTCGAACTATTTTCTGACTAATTGTTTTTATGTCTTGCTCCTTTTTCTTTGGGTAAATCAGTAAAACATCTTTTCGATCTACAATGATAAAATCATTTAACCCATCAACAACGACCAACTTATCCGTGTCTGTACGGATGATATTATTTGTAGCATTTTCTAATACTACTTTGGCGTTTACAATAGCATTATCATCAATATCTTTTGGAAGTTTCTCATATAGTGAGCCCCAAGTCCCCAAATCATTCCAATCAAAAGTAGCTGGGAGTACAAATACATTCTTTGCCTCTTCCATTACGGCATAATCAATAGAAATACTCTCTACTTGTGGATAAAATTCATTGATAAAAGCTGCCTCTTCTGGTGTGTTATACAAATCATACCCTCGATCAAACTGCTCGATCATTTCGGGCTGAAATTTAGAAAAAGCATCTAATATTGCGCTGACACTCCAAATAAAAATCCCCGAATTCCATAAAAAATGACGACTTTGAATAAATTTTCTCGCCGTAACATAATCTGGCTTTTCTCTAAACTGAACTACTTTTTTTACTTGTCGAGAATCTAGTTTATCAAATTCAATATAACCATATCCTGTGTTTGGGTAAGTTGGAAGAATTCCTAGAGTCATCAATACATTGTCGTGTTCACACACATCAAAAGTACGTTGTAAATTTGCTACAAACTGCATTTCGTCTTCAATCCAATGATCACTAGGCGCCACAACCATTACTGCATCAGGATTCATTTTCTTAATTTTCATCGCAGCGTATAATATACAAGGTGCTGTATTACGCATGGCAGGCTCCAAAATAATTTGTTCCTGCGACACTGATGGTAATTGCTCCATTACAATATCATTGTACTTTTCATGAGTCAAAACCAAGATGTTTTCTTTTGGAATTAACTGAGAAAGTCGTGAAAAAGTCTTTTGAATCAAGGTTTCCCCAGAACCTAACATATCGTGAAACTGCTTAGGAAACTCAGGTGTACTTACTGGCCAAAATCGAGAACCAACACCACCCGCCATAATTACAGCATAATAATTACTATTCATATAGTTTATTTTTTTATAACATATTTAGTCAACAACTCTACTTCAGCATTTGCTTTAAACGTATATAAACGCCCTGTAGAAACCTCTAGACACTCAAAACGCTTAATACGCAAAGGACCTCTTTTGAAAATTCGTCCATTAGACAATCTAAAATGGCTTCCTAAAGGAATTTCATAAACAAAACACAGTTCCAAATTTCGCTCACTATATCGCTTCATTGCTATCGATAAAGCAGCATCTGTATCGCTACTAGCAGAAGGATTTCTAAAATGACGTGCTAATAAAGGCAACAACTCATTAGGAAATATTTCGGGTCTAATAAAGGGAACCATCAATTGCTGAAAAGTAAGTTTCCATTCTTGACCGTGCGGTTTAATTCTTCTTCCATATTTCTCAAAAGCTACTAAATGTGCAATTTCGTGAATCAATGTCATTAAAAATTGATACTTATTTAAAGTCGAATTTACCGTTATCAGATGATTCCCATCAGGATTTCGTCGATAATCCCCATGACGGGTTACGCGCTCATTCACAATCTTTAGATGAACTTGATTGAGCTTAATCAGCACAAAAATTGGTTCTACCGCTTGTAATGGAATATAAGACTCTAAAATCTGCTTCAACTTATTTAATTTATGGAGTTGTACTCGATGCTTGCATTACTTTTCCATTGAAATACTTAGCCCCGTTTAATGCGAAATCAATAAGATACTCCGCCATTTCTGCAGGATTTAAAGGTGCTTGATATCCAGGAAATGCTTCTTCTAACATTTCTGTTTGTACAGCTCCAAGCGCTACAACATTAAATGAAACTCCTTTATCTTTATATTCTTCTGCCAACAATTCCGTTAAAATAATTACCGCTCCTTTACTTGAACTATAAGCTGCTAAACCAGGAAATTTCATACTTCCTTGTACGCCCCCCATACTACTGACTGTTACAACATGACTTCCTTTTACCATGTACGGCAGACAACTTTGAATCAACGAAGCAACACCAAAAACATTAACACGATAGACATAATTAAACTCTTCTGCAGTAATTTTTTCAAAAGGCTTATTGACAATTGCTCCAGCATTGTTAACCAAAATATCTACTTGTTTCCAGTTTTCTTTTATAAAATCACCTACTTTATTTAGATCTTCTTCTAAAGTTAAATCAGCTTTTAGATACGTAATATTCTTCTTTTCTTTTAACTGGTCGGCATAGGATCTAGAAATTGCAAGAACGCGATGTCCTTGTGCTGCAAATTGAAGAGCTATTTCAAGTCCGATTCCTCTACTTGTTCCTGTTACGATAATATTTTTCATTCCTAATATTGTTTTAGTGTTCCTGACGGTAAATTAATCAACTGCTCAACCACAGGAGCTACTTTTATTGTAAAGTCCTCCATAAATTTCAAATCCATCAATTGAAACTCATCTTTAACGTGATGGTAATAATCAAAGTTCTCAAAATCAAAAGAGCTAAAACTATGCGATGGAGTTTTAAAAGTTTGATAAAATGGATAATTATCTGATCTTTTAAATAGTTGATACTCTTCTGCTTTTTCCAAAACACCTACCAAGGGCATTCCCGCAAGAACATTAATTTGTTCCGCAACATTTGATTGGTTAGCACCAGTAAAATATGTCATATACTCTCGCTGCATAGGAATTCCAAGCATCTCAAAATTCAGCATCAATGTTACATTTAAATTCTGCGATTTCAATCTATTTGCCAGATGCTTTGATCCCCACAGACCTTTTTCTTCTCCAGTAAAAAATGCAATTAAAACACTTCGCTTCGGTGAATTTTTCACTAGATTTCGCGCTAATTCTGCTACGATTGCAACTCCAGTAGCATCGTCATTTGCTCCATTTGCAATGGAATCTCCATCTACCGACGGCTGAATACCAATATGATCATAATGCGCTCCTAACAAAACATACTCCTCTTTTAATATTGGATCAGTACCCGGGATTAATCCAACCACATTCCAAGTGTCTGGAACATCCTTCAAAGTATCTTGATACGATGTAAAAAAAGGTTCAATACCATACAAAGCTAATCTTTCTGCCAAATACGAAGCTGCTTTCCGATTACCCTCCGTACCAGTTTCTCGTCCTTGTAATTCATCCGATGTTAAATAAGCCAAAACTGCTTCTATATTCGCTCCATCAATCGGAGCTTTCACTTCTGTTACAGGTGCATTGGATGCACAACTCATAAAAATAAATACTGTAAAAACTACTAAATACCGCATATCTAAAATTTGATGTAAAAATACAAAAAAAACCCGTTTTGAATAGCAAAACGGGCTTCTAAGCATTTTATCTTATTTGAATTAGGCCAGCATTGTTACTGGATTCTCAATATAACTTCTCAATGTTTGTAAAAACTGAGCTCCTGTAGCACCATCAACTGTTCTATGATCACAGGCCAATGTAACAATCATCGTATTACCTACAACAATTTGTCCATTTTTTACAACTGGTTTTTCTACAATTGCACCCACAGATAAAATTGCAGAATTAGGCTGATTGATAATGGAAGTAAACTCTTGAATACCAAACATCCCTAAATTAGAAACTGTAAATGTACTTCCTTCCATTTCCGCAGGTTGCAATTTTTTTGTTTTCGCTTTTACTGCTAACTCTTTTACCTTACCTCCAATCTGTGTCAAACTCAACTGATCTGTAAATGGAATAACAGGTACAACTAAACCATCTTCAACGGCAACAGCCACTCCAATATTTACGTGGTGGTTAATAATCGTCACATCTTCTTTCCACTGAGAGTTTACTTGTGGATGTTTACGCAACGCCATAGCACAAGCTTTTACCACCATATCATTAAATGACACTTTTGTTTCTGGCAAAGCATTTATAACTCCTCGAGAAGCAATTGCTTGCTCCATATCGATTTCAATGGTCAAATAATAATGAGGCGCCGTGAATTTAGACTCTCCCAAACGACGTGCAATAGTCTTACGCATCTGAGAGTTTTTAACTTCTTCTACAGAAATCTCTCCAGCAGAAACAAAAGTTTGTGGCACCTCTTTAGCAGCTACAGGAGCCGAAGGTTGAGCCGTAACGGGAACATAATTTTCCACATCGCGCTTCACAATTCTACCGTTTTCACCAGTTCCCTTTATCGAATTGATATCAATCCCTTTTTCTATAGCAATCTTACGTGCTAATGGAGATACGAATACGCGTCCCCCCGAAGTAGCAACTGCTGGAGCAGCCGTCGTAGTCTCTCCTACAGCAGCAACCAGTGCTTTTTCTTCCACTTCTTTTACAGAAACTTCTTCTTGTGAATCAGATACCGAAACACCATCTTTCAATGAAGCTACCAATCCTGAAACATCTGTTCCTGTAGGACCAACGATTGCCAAAACACTATCAACTGGTGCACTTTCTCCTTCATTAATACCAACATACAACAAAGTACCCGATTGAAAAGATTCAAACTCCATCGTCGCCTTATCCGTTTCGATTTCTGCTAAAATATCTCCCTCTTCAACTTTATCCCCAACTTTTTTAATCCAAGTCGCAACGGTACCATCTGTCATTGTATCACTCAAACGAGGCATTGTTACAATCTTAACATCTTTAGGAATAGTCGTTTCTTTCTGTTGTACTTTTGCTTCTTGAGCAACTGCAACAACAGGTTCTTCTGCTTTAACAGTTACGTCTTCTCCTCCATTAATTAATGCAGAAATATCTTCTCCTTCTTCTCCAACAATTGCAAGCAAAGAATCCACTGGTGCGCTTTCTCCTTCTTGCAACCCAATGTACAAAAGAGTACCTGATTGAAAAGATTCAAACTCCATGGTTGCTTTGTCTGTTTCGATTTCCGCTAAAATATCTCCTTCAGAAATTTTATCTCCTACTTTTTTAAGCCATGTTGCCACAACACCTTCAGTCATGGTGTCGCTTAAACGAGGCATTGTAATCACTTCTGCCATAGTATTTTATAATTTATGAGGTAAAAAAGGATAATCTTCTTGGTCGTATACTACATCATACATCACATTTAGTTCTGGGAATGGAGAGTCTTCTGCAAACTTCTCACATTCAGCCACTAAATCTTTCACGCGTTGATCCATTGCCTGAATCTCTTCTTCTGTAGCATAGTTATTTTGTTTGATCACATCTAATACCTGAGTAATCGGATCTATTTTTTTATATTCTTCAACCTCTTCTTTTGAACGATACAACTGAGCATCAGACATTGAGTGCCCTCTATAACGATATGTTTTCATTTCTAAGAAAGTTGGCCCATCTCCACGACGTGCTCTTTCAATAGCTTCATACATAGCTTCTGCAACTTTTACAGGATTCATACCATCAACAGGTCCACAAGGCATTTCATATCCCAAACCTAGTTTCCAAATATCTGTATGATTTGCAGTACGTTCTACAGAAGTCCCCATTGCATATCCATTGTTTTCAACAATAAACACCACCGGTAACTTCCAGTTCATAGCCATATTAAAAGCTTCATGTAATGAACCTTGACGAGCTGCTCCATCTCCAAAATATGTAAGCGTAACTCCTCCTGTATTAAAATATTTATCAGCGAAAGCAATTCCCGCTCCTACTGGAATTTGTCCTCCAACAATTCCATGTCCTCCATAGAAATTATGTTCTTTAGAAAAGATATGCATCGACCCTCCCAATCCTTGAGAAGTTCCGGTAGCCTTTCCTAACAATTCAGCCATAACTCTTTTAGGATCAACTCCTAATCCAATTGGCTGAGCATGGTTTCTATAAGCAGTAATCATTTTATCCTTAGACAAGTCCATCGCGTGTAAAGCACCCGCCAAAACAGCTTCTTGTCCATTGTATAAATGTAAAAAACCTCTTACTTTTTGTTGAATGTATAAAGCAGCAAGTTTGTCTTCAAACTTTCTCCAAAACAGCATGTCTTCATACCACTTTAGATAAACCTCTTTTGTAATTTCTTTCATGTGACTCTACTTTTCATCAGCGGGTTGATCCGCCTTTAATACATATTTTAAATATCCATAAGTACTATGGATTAGCAAAAATAACACATCCCAACTAGAAGAGAAAATTTATTTGAATGATTTTAGGTCCCGCATCAATATCTTAACCTTTTTTAATAAAATGAATAAGATAATTTTCACTATTTCATTTGAAAAACAACACATAGCCTCAATTCACAAAAAGAATCTTAAATGTATCCCTATTCAAAACAAGATCTAATCAAAAAAAACTCATAAAAATATCTATAAATGTAAAAGAGGAGCGCTTTCAAGAGAAAGCTCCCCCCTTCTGCAAAATAAATTAACCCATCTGCACCACCTCACTAAATACACTTCCAAATCGATCAATAACTTCCACTACAATTGTTTTTGCGTCTTCACTTGGATTGAAGAAAAACATATGATCAGTCAATTGAGGTTCCACCCATTTTCTTCTTGTTGGAATTTTGGGACCTTCATGCAGCTTTATACTCAATGGGTCTCGGGCGACTATTCGTACCAGTTCTCCCTTTTTAATTCCATCTTCGTACCAACACACGTGCCACTGAGGATCCCAATTCCATACATTTATACTCCACATATCAATATGATCTGGGTGCTCTCCTTTTTTATAAATTCTAAACTGTTGTTCTTTTTCTAATTCTGTGCCTTTGTAATACCACGATAAGGAAGATCCGTTTGCAGTATAAACTCCATAACCATTAGGAGTACCATCAAAACAAATTGGACCGCTCCACCAAGCACCGCAAACTGTCCCGTGACAATGTTCATATAAACGATCCGACAAAACCATGTTGTCATTAAAGTGGGTATGCCCAGAAAGTAAATGAGCGCGAAAAGGTTCTAATATTGCGTATAAATGCTCCCTATTACTCACCGTTCCTCCCAAAGATGTTTCTTTTGGATATCGCTTTGCATGTCCTGTTACAGAGGGAATATGAAGCGAAACCACAACCATTGATCCAGGTGTAATAAACTGAAGATCTTGTTCTAACCAACTTAATTGTTCTTCGGTAATGTATCCAATATATTTTTTATCAGAGCCAATAAAAAAAACGTCATCCAATACTACATAGTGTATTTCGCCACGATTGTATGAATAATAAGCAGGTCCATAATGCGCATTAAATGTTTTTGTTGTCTTTTCATCGGTACGCATATCCAAGTCAACATCGTGGTTTCCGATCACTTGAAAAAATGGAATATCCATATTTTTAACAGCTTGATTATAGCTCGAAAACAATTCGTGATGGTCAAAAATTAAATCGCCACAACCAATACCAAAAACATTTTCACTTCTCAAATCCTGAATCGTCTTAATCACATCGGGGGTTGTTGTTTCTAATAATAAATTCGCTTCATATTCATTTTGAATTTGAGGGTCAGCCAAAACCAAAAAATGGTGCTTAGCGTCCGAATCATCTAAAGGATCTAAATCAAATAAAAAACTGTTTTTATTTTTTTGTTTATCCAAACGGTAAAAGAACTGTGCCGAACCATTGGCCTGTTGTTTAATTTTATAGCCAGATGGAATACTTATAAATACGAAATCACGCTGGGTATGAGACAAAAACCGGAATCGTCCTGAAGCATCGGTTTGTACAACTTGATTTCCATCTGAAACATTGACCTCTGGTATTCCACGTCCTTTAGAAATAACTCTTCCCTCAATTTGAATTACATTAAAAGGAAGCTTTCCAAATCTTGTAATACTATTTTGATTGTCTAAAATTGCTGCATCAACTCCTGCAAAAGGAATAATTGCCAATCCAGCAGTTGAAATTCCTATTTTTTGTAAAAAACTTCTTCTTGAATTCATAATAATCCTAGTATTTTATTGCCACCACAGCTTTGTATTAATATCATCTCCACCCATTTGTTGAACGGCTTTTTCATACTGTTCTTTATTTTGTGCACGAATTTCTAATGGATACTGAAAACGGCTAGGCATAACACCATTATTCAACATAGAGGTCGTTTTAGGCAACTTTGGCAAACCTGTTCTTTTATACTCAAACCATTGCTGGTAATCATTCATATAAAGCGCGTAATACTTCTGAAGCATCACTTGTTCTAGGGTTCCATTATAGGCTGTTTTCGGATTATCGAAATATGCTTCTGGAATTTCTACATCATAAAATTTCATAGCTGCTTCCACTCCCTTTTCATAGTACATTTGAGCATCACTTAAAAATCCTTTTTGCGCCAATTCTGCTTTAATAAACAAGATCTCTGCATAGGTCAATATTGCCGTTTTTGTAGGATTAGCTGCCATTTTATTATTCAAATTTGAAGCCTCATATTCAAACTGAGAGTCCGGACCATCAAAGGCACTGGGAATACCTTTAAACCCAATATTCACTTTCTTTTTACCCTCCATAACCGTGGCATTTGTTGCAAAAACAGGGAGTCTAGGATCATCGAAATCATTCAAATTATCGATGAAAAAAGAAGCCATTTTCAAACTCAACGTAAAGTCTTGAATTCTACTCCATGGAGATACATTTGGCGTAACCCCTGTAATAGTCAAGGCAGCTTCATCTTCATTTGAAGTTATAATTGGATATTTAATTGGATTGTTTAAAATCTCTAACATCTTTGCTATAGATCCTTTTTCAACGCGATTAGAAATACGCAACAACAACCTCAAGTGAAGACTATTCGTGAATTTTTGCCATTTCGAAACATCATTTACAAATAGCAAATCAGGATTGTAAATCATTTTTAAATTTGAATCGTATAGTGAGTTTGCTCTTTCTAATTCAGTCAATAAATGATCATAAATCTGTTCTTGAGAATCAAATGCAGGATACAACACTTGTTCATTACCTTTCAACGCCTCAAAATAAGGGATAGAACCAAATAAATCGGTTAAATTAGCAGCCATCCAAACCCGTAAAGTAATAGCAATCGCCTCATAGTTGGGCTCTTGATGTTCTACTGCGGATTTTTCACTTTCTGCAGCATTTTTCATCCATTTGTAATAGGCATTCCAAGATGAAGCCCCAATATTATCAGATAAATCATAGCGCTGAATACCAGGAACATTACTTGGGAATGAAAGCGTTGCCTGCATTAGGTGATTATTATAAGACCAACTTCGGTACATATTATGAGAGGCAACTTGATAAATGATAGGATTCAACAAAGTTGCAGGTCGAATTTCACGAATTCTATTTGGGTCAATATTCGTACTTTCAAAATCGGAAGTACAAGCTGTATTTAATGTTGCTAAAATAAAGGTACACCCTAAAAATATTTTTATAAATTTCATTTTCATTAGATTACAATTCTACTTTTATATTAAAACCATAGGTAGCAGGTGAAGGCATCTGTCCCATTTCAACTCCTGGTACCATAGAGCTGCCATTTAAAGCCGCCGTTTCAGGGTCGAAAATTGGAAAATTTGATAGCATAGCAAGGTTTCTTCCAAATGCCGATATTGATAATTTCTTCAATCGAAGTCTCTCTAAAACGGTCTTTGAAAAATTATACTCAATACTCAAATCACGTAACTTCACATAGGAAGCATCAAAAGAATTTGACTCCACATTTGCTCTACGATAATATTCTGCATAGTAACTTGAAGGCTCTACCTTAGTGGTATTTGGCGTAAAAGATCCATCAGGAAGCGGCACAACACCTTCACCAATGATAAAACCCTGATCCCTTCCATACAGCGTATGACCTAGTTTTCCTTGTTCACTCATTTTATGGTGCGTTTGTGAATATACAATTCCACCGTATTGTCCGTCGATAGTAAAACTCAACGTAACATTTTTATACTTAAACGTATTTACCCAACCTGCACTCCAATCAGCATAGGCATTTCCTACATATTCTATTTCTTTAGATTGAATTGGAAGTCCTTTTTCCGTATAAAGAATATCACCAGCATCATTTCTTACAAATTTATATCCATACATATCTCCAGTACTTCCGCCTACTTTTCCTATAATCTGAACAGTACCCGATTGTGCTAAAACTTGTTGATCTCCTCCATCAAAGCCTTCTGCTAATGTCAAAATTGTATTTTCGTTTTTCGCCCAATTTAAAGTTGTATTCCATGAAAAATTTTTATTCTTTATCGGAGTTCCATTTAAAACTACTTCTATTCCTCTATTTCTAACTTTCCCTCCATTTATAATCGCTCGGTTATACCCTGTAACATAATTTAATGGAACCGTAATGATTTGATTTTTTGACATTGTTTCATATAAAGTCACATCAAAACCTAAGCGATTTTTAAACATTTTATGCTCATACCCCAACTCCAAACTCGTCGTTTTCTCTGGTTTCAAATTTTCATTGATCAATACTGGATCTACAATAGCTGAGCTTGGAAAATCATCATTATTATAATACGTCAAGGTTCTAAATGATTTTGTACCATTACCTACCTCAGCTACAGAAAATCGCACTTTAGAATAGTCAATAATCGTTGGCATTCTAAAAATATCATTCAAGATAAAACTTGTATTTATTGAAGGGTACATAAACGACCAACTCCCCTTTTGAATAGTGCTCGACCAATCATTACGAATTGTAGCATCTAAAAAAACTAAATTTTTATATCCGACAGCTCCCATTGCATAAAGAGAATTCACCTTATAGTTATCATCGCTAATTCTTGTAATAGGACTATTTACTCCATTTGCCAACATATACAAACCAGGAACAACCAAACCATCTACAAAAGCTGTAACACTGTGCCATTTTGAGTTCATCATATTTCCTCCGACAGAAGCATTATAAGTAAATGGATCGGCTGAAGCATGATCATAAGTCAACAAGAAATCGGTATTTACTTCCTGGAAATTAATTTGCTGCGTTTTAAAATGACCTCTACCAAATTTTGAAGTATCATAAGGCCTACGTTGTTCACGCTTGTCTGCTCTAGAGTTTAAAGCTCCACGTAACATTAACTTTAATTTTGGCGCCAACTGAATATCCGTGGATAGATTTCCATTAATGGTATTGGCATTTACTGCATTGGTTGTTTCGTAGGCAATTAAATATGGGTTCTCTATAAAAGAACTAAAGGGATGAATTTGCTCTGTTTGATAACTTCCTTGTTTCCAAATAGGTCGATACCAATCTAAATCAACATTCGGGTTTTGGAAAATCATAAAATATCCAATACTGTGATTTCCATAACCTGTTCCTGGTAAATTATCACTATTTCGATTCGAAAAACTAACATTTGAATTAACGGTAATCGCCTTGGATACTTTATATTTTGATTTTGTAGATATCGTTGTTCTATCAAAGCCAGTATTCGGCATTATCCATTCGTTGTGAGAATTTGTAATGGTTGCTCGAATATCTCCTTGATCATTTCCTCCCGAAAAACTTAAACTATTTGTTGTCGTAACTCCTGTTTTCCAAAAACCTTTAATATTATTTTTATATGGTCGCCACAAAGTACGGCTTGCCCCCTGCCCTTCTGTTGTCGGATCATATTGAAAAAATTCTTGTCCTTCAAACTTAGGTCCAAAAGCACTACTCGTACTTCCTGTATTTCCACCATCCTCAGAAGCGCCATAAGAATAATAAGGATTACCATCTTTATCAAAGCTCTTTCCTGTTCCTTGTCCATACTCATACTGATAATCTGGCCAACGCTGTATAACATCAAAACTAACATTAGAATTAAAGCTTATTCCTAACCCTTTCTGTTTTTTTCCAGATTTAGTTGTAATCATTAAAACTCCATTACTTGCTCGAGAACCATACAAAGCTGAGGCCCCGGCTCCTTTTAAAACAGTAATACTCTCGATATCATCAGGGTTTAAATCCGAAATTCCATTACCAAAATCAACTGGTGTATCATTACTAATATAAGCGTCATTGGATCCACTTGACCATAAGTCTCCTCCGACAATTACTCCATCAACAACAACTAATGCTGAATTGTTTCCTAAATCAATAGATCGATCTCCACGAAGTTTAATCTGTGCAGAATTCATAGGACCTGAATTGGAAGACAATAAAGACACACCTGCAACTTTCCCTTTTAAGCCGTCTGTCCAATTATTAGATCTAGCATGATTTAAATCCTCTGATTGCAACGTTTGCTGTGCATAACCAAGCTGTTTCTCTTCCCGCTTTATGCCTAAAGCGGTTACTACAACTTCATTTAGTAAATCTGAATTTTCTTTTAAAATTATTGTATAACTGCCCCCTGTTTTAACATGAATTTCTTGAACATCATACCCTAGATATGAAACTTCCAATACAGCAATTCCCTTAGTTAAGTTTATTTCAAAACTTCCGTCCAAGTTTGAATTCACACCATTTGTTGTGTTTTTCTCAACAATTACCGCTCCTGGTAATCCTAATCCAGAAGTATCGAGAACCACTCCCTTAATTTTATTCTTTACAGAATCCTGAAAAAAATATTCTTGATAAGTAGAAGTTTCTGTTTCTACTGCATAGATCTGCATTGAAAACGTAAACAGCACGGAACTTAATAAGACTTTAATAAAAGATTTAGGATACCTAAACCCCCTTTCTAATAAAACCATTTTTTGATATTTTATACTAAAATTATTTCTGCAAAAGAAGGACATAGACAGCCAAAAGAAAACTGAAACCGTTTACCAAAAAGTTAAGCCAGTTTATCTTTATGTTAACTGCAGATTCTATAAAAAATAAAAAAGTTTATTTATTTTTTTAGATCAAACTAAATTTATATTTTTGTAACTCTAATTTAAACTTACAGCAGCAACATGCACACATTACCTAAATTACCATTCGACAAAAATGCTTTGGCACCATTTATAAGTACAGAAGGTTTTGATTATCATTACGGTAAACATCACCAAGCATACGTGAACAACCTAAATGCACTGATAAAAGGAACTGCATGGGAAGAACAAAGTCTTATCGAAATAATTAAAAAAAGCTACGAACAAAGAGAAATTGCTATTTACAATAATGCTGCACAGCATTTCAACCATAGCTTTTTTTGGAATTGTTTAGCACCAAAAGGAAAAGGTACTCCGAGCGAAGATTTAATGAGGCTAATTGAAGAACAATATGGAAGTTTTGAAAACTTTAAAATACAATTTACAGAAACCGCTCAAAAGTTATTCGGTTCTGGATGGGTATGGCTAGTAAAAGATTCAGAAAATAAGCTCGAAATAATACCGTTAAAGGATGCCGATACTCCATGGATCTTGAATAAAAAACCAATAATCACTTTAGATGTTTGGGAACATGCATATTATATAGACCATAGAAATGCACGTCCACAATTTATATCAGAATTTTGGCAACACATAAACTGGGAATTTGCTAATTTAAATTTAAAATAATGAGTACCGATTGTTTAATTCACATAGAAGAAGCTTGGAAACAGAAAACTAAGCAAGGTAATAAAGCATTAGATGATGGAAATATCACGTCTGCGCTTTACTCCTATGAAGAAGCTCTAATTAGAGCTGAAATTCTAACAGGAAATTTTCACAAATGCATCGTTGAAGACATACCTTTCAGTGAAATTTTTGCTATCTCTTGTATGAATATCGCTCAGATCTATACGGAATTAAACAAACAACAAAAAGCCAGACAATATTTTGAAAGAGGTTTTTATTACTTAATTTATTTAAAGAGTGTTCTTTCTGATGGGTTAGCAGCAAAAATTAAAATCCAACAGCAGCTACAGCATATATTCCTAAATTATACTACATTTTTGAAACATGATCCTTCTCATAATTATCAAGAAATATTTTCCAGATTACAGAAAGCTGTCTCATCCTAAATGCTATAAGAAACAAAAGAAAAAACCGAACGTGTCTTTAAAAAAACCATAACTTTTTAAAATCGTACTCGTTCAAAGAATTCCAAACCATATATACGTATTATTTTATTTTTTTAACTCTTTTGTATTCAATATAGTAAAATAAGGTCGGCTTTTGCCGACCTTATTGTATATAAATATGAAATATTTATTCAGTAGTTTGTTTAGTTTTCTTAATAACATAATAAGCCAAACCAACACCTACAACCGCCATAATTAACAAGTAGTCGTCAATTGGTGCAGGTTCTGGATCTGGATCACCTGGAGGAGCCCCAGGGCCATTAAAACTATAAGGATGTCTATCTCTTTCATCGTATTGAGCAAAGACGAAAGTGTTAGAAATCAAAAAAACAAATAAAACTCTTAATACCAATGTTTTATAAACAGAATTCATAGTATAATATATTTTAAATTAGAAAAAAACTTTATTTATCACGTCTCCAAGACCTTCGATGTGAATTTCAATAATATAAATACCTCTAGAATATGATTCATAAGGAATTTCTATATAATTAGAATTTAAGCTATTTAAATCCAACAACTTAACCCCTTTTATATCTAAAATTCGAATTGATCCGATTCGAGATTCAGAGGCATCAATAATCAATTTTTTGTCTCTTTGAAACAGATTAATATTTTTATCGATAGACTCCTGCTCGTTGATCCCTAAACTTATGTTTTGAAAAACGATTGAAAATCTTTCATCAAAAACACCAGCTTCTGAATCAAATTCATATACTTGATTTTTTAAGTTAATCGTTTCATTTAACAATTGATCAAATAAATAAACATCTTGATCGTCTAAAAAAATCCCTTTGCTTTTGGTTAATTTTATTTTATATTTTCCAGATTTAATTATTTCGATTCTTAAAGGAACTATATCACTTTCCTGAAAAAGAGTACGTCCCTGAATTATATATGGTTCGCCATCTATCAAGGAAGTCAAACTGTTTGAGTTTTGTGCAATTTGCATAGCATCAAAGAAACGATCCTTGCTATTTGTTGCTCCCTCTAAGAAACCAACAAGCATTTTATTTTCGTTCTGATCTGAATCATATAATGAAAGCCATAATTTGTCTTTTTTAACATTATTTTCCAAAACGCTCAATTGATTTTGAACAGGAACTTTACGCATGTCATTTGTAAAAATCACATCTATATTTGAATTAGCCTTTACAATAAAGCCCTTCGCTGTTGGCAATAAATTTGTTGGAATCCAATCACTATTATCAGCTGAAACAGCTCCTGTTTTATTATAAACAGCATAATTATTTCCAGTATATGTATCTGCATTTACATCAAAAGAATTACTATTTACATATAAATAAGCAGAACCATCTAAATGCGGGTTATTATCAAAAAAAACATCCAAATCAAAAATTGAAGCATAAGGATTACTCAATAAATTAAACCCTTGCCCAAGAGTACTTACAGATCCTGTTAGCAATCCATTATTCAACGATCCGTTGAACTCACCAATAAAAACTTGAGCCTGATCAGAAAAAGTATTAGGTGTACGAATCGCAAAAGCTTTTCCTATTTCGAAAGAAGTAGACGAATTAATACCCTCATTTACAAATGAATCAGTAAAAGAATCATATCTATAAAACCTATTCTCTAAAGTTTCAGGAGAAAAATCGTACAAATTCTGCTCTAAAACTGGTGCTCCTACAACCATATAATCTAGTCTTTTCAAAGAGTCAGAATGAACAAGCACTTTTACTAATCCACTATTAATCGATTCATTCGTTTGTAAAACATATGCATTATTTGAAATAGAAAATTCCCCATCATTAATTATTGATCCTGTTCTTAAAACCAATCCAGTATTTAATGTAAAATTTACCCCTGACTCAATTTTTAAAGTTTTAGCATACAAATCAACATCTTCTTGGTAATCTGCCTGAATTACAGCATTTAAATCATTATTAGGAATGCCATTTGACCAACTCTCACCATCCCAAATTGTAATGTCATTGTTAGATTCTGCATAACAAGTCCAACTAATATCATCCAAAATGATTTGACCTGATTTGATATTCCGAACTTCTAATATAGCTTCACCTGTCAAATTGATTTCTTCAATTGAGAAAACATGCTCTTCGTAATCATCAAAAGGTTCAGATACACCTAAGGATACGCCATTAACGAATACTTCAATCTGTCTATTTCCTGAACTAGTAAACCCTTTATAAAGCTTTACGGAAAAAGAACCTATTCCATTTGTAAGAACGCTTGAAGTAATTTTACTTCCTGTGGCAGAATTTCTTAACATAATAGCTGGTCCGTCTATTCCAGACTCATTAGCATCATTATTTTCATTTCTTGCAGAAACGAAAGACCACCCAACACCATTTGCACCAATAAAACTACCATCAGAATAAGAATTTGAAAGATAAACATCTTCAAATGATTCTGTACCACATTCATCTCCTGAACTGTAGATCACCAAACTTATCGTAGCTTCAAATTCATGATAATTGTTAGTACCGGGTTGATGAACATTAATATAAGTCGTTCCTTCTGAAAGCAAATGCAAAACATTCTCTTGTAAAAATGCTATAGAAGCATCCTCGATACTATATAATAAATCTAGGTCTGCAGAACTTTTAGGTGGCAAAAGATATGTCCCGTCGGAAAGCGGTATTAAAACATTATTTAAGTCGAACACAATTTGTTCCGCCTTATCTATAACAATAGTAATCAGAGTTGCTTCACTAGCACCTAAATCATTTGTTGCCACGATTGACACAGTAAATACTCCTGATTCATTTGGCACACCACTAAAAACCCCATTTGAAAAAGAGATTCCATTTGGCAAATCACCTGACAAATTATAAGAATGAGGTTCATTCAATACAATTAAGGTATCATGTAATTCAACACCATAAATTCCCTGAACCGAATGAGTTGAAATTACAGGTACATCGATTACTTCTTCTCCACCAGATATAATTAGAACATCATCCAAAAAAAAACGTGAATTAGAGGCTGTTTGTCCTTTAAACGAAATTTGTGATGCAGGAGTCCCTCCATAAATTTCAACTGAGTAATCTGAAAAAGCACCTTTTACTAAGCTTACTTCATCTACAGATAAAACTCCTCCACCGGAAATTTCTAATTTTAATTTTAATTTTTCATTAGCTCCATTCCATGCTCCAGCTCTAAAAGTTAAAGTGGCCGTGCCATTCAAAGATTCCAGTACAGGAGTTTGAGCAATACCTCGCATACTTCCTGTCCCGAGTTTTAAACATTGATCTCCTTTATAAACTTTAATCAGGTCCCAGCTTTCAAAGGAGTTTAAAGCTGAATTGGCAACTGAGCCAGACCAGGTCGCATCGTTTCCTCCACTTCCAATAACAGAATCAAAATTTTCATCAAGAATTACAACTTGACAAAACGAGATCTGATGCATCAGAAATAAAGCTAAAATCAAAATTTTCCTTTTTAGTAATAATTTATCCATAGCTACTATATTTAAGATTACTTAAATATAAGAATAAATAACCTGCTAAAATTAACACAATGTTAAGTTTCAATATATTACAAAAAAAACCCTCACTTTAACAGTGAGGGTTTTAATATATTCAGAAAATTATTCTAAGCTTTTCCAGTTGGACCAAAACTTAAAGGCACATTATGTTGATCAACATCCTTAATTTCACCATATGCTCCTTCAAACTTATTTATATTATCTTGAAGCGCTTTCATTAAGCGTTTGGCATGTTGTGGTGTCAAAATGATTCTTGACTTAACCTTTGCTTTAGGTACACCTGGCATGATATTCACAAAATCAACTACAAATTCAGAATTTGAATGATTTATTATCGCCAAATTAGAATAAGTACCTTCAGCTGTCTTTTCATCCAATTCTATATTGAATGGATCTTGTTGATTATCATCTTGCATAATTTAAAAATTTAAATCTGTTTCAACATTCGCAGTACCTTCTTCTGTAGTACTTACTAGTATAGAGTCATACTCACGCATCCCAGTACCTGCAGGAATTCTGTGTCCAACAATAACGTTTTCTTTCAGACCCATTAAAGTATCAATCTTACCAGCTACTGCTGCCTCGTTCAATACTTTTGTTGTTTCCTGGAACGAAGCTGCAGAAATGAATGATTTAGTCTGTAAAGACGCTCGTGTAATCCCTTGAAGAATTGGAGTACCTGTTGCAGGCATAACATCTCTTGCAACAACTAGATTCTTATCTTCACGTTTTAACAATGAATTTTCATCACGTAATTGTCTTGTAGAAATAATCTGACCTTCTTTAAGATTATCAGATTCCCCTGCATCTTCAACTACTTTCATTCCGTATAGTTTATCGTTCTCTTCAATAAAGTCTTTGGCGTGTACCAATTGATCTTCTAAGAATAACGTATCACCAGCATCTTGGATTCTAACTTTACGCATCATCTGACGAATTACTACTTCAAAGTGTTTATCGTTGATTTTAACCCCTTGTAAACGGTATACCTCTTGAATCTCATTAACCAAATATTGTTGCACAGCAGAAGGTCCTTGAATTCTCAAGATATCATCTGGAGTTACTGCACCATCAGAAAGAGGAATTCCTGCTTTAACGTAGTCATTCTCTTGAACTAAAATTTGATTAGATAACTTAACTAAGTATTTTCTAACATCTCCTGTTTTTGATTCAATAACGATCTCGCGATTTCCACGCTTAATTTTACCAAAAGAAACTACACCATCGATTTCAGAAACCACAGCTGGATTCGAAGGATTACGAGCTTCTAAAAGCTCTGTAATTCTTGGTAAACCTCCTGTGATATCCCCTGCTTTAGATGAGTGACGAGGAATTTTAACTAAAACTTTACCTGCTTTAATTTTCTCTCCATCATCCACCATTAAGTGAGATCCTACTGGTAAGTTGTAAGAACGGATAAGTTCACCATCTTTACCATAAATCAACAACGTTGGGATTAATTTTTTATTTCTTGATTCAGTAATAACCTTTTCTTGGAAACCAGTTTGCTCATCAATCTCAACCATGAACGTTTGTCCTTGCTCGATATCTTCATAAGCAACTTTACCAGTAAATTCAGAAACGATTACCCCGTTATATGGATCCCATTTACAAATAGCATCACCTTCTTGAACTTTATCACCATCTTTAAAATAGATAGTAGATCCATAAGGAATATTATTAGTTGTTAATAAAATTCCAGTATTTTCATCATAAAGTTTCGCTTCAGTTGAACGAGAAATAACAATATCAATCTTTGTTCCTTCAGCATCTTCACCTTGAACAGTTCTAAGATCTTCCATTTCTAGACGTCCTTTGAACTTAGCATTGATTGTAGAAATTTCTGAAATATTTCCTGCCGTACCTCCAACGTGGAAAGTTCTCAATGTTAACTGAGTACCTGGTTCTCCAATTGATTGTGCAGCAACAACTCCAACAGCTTCTCCTTTCTGAGTCATACGACCAGTTGCTAAGTTACGTCCATAACATTTAGCACAAATACCAACTTTAGCCTCACAAGTCAATGGTGAACGCACCTCTACTTGTTCAATTGGAGCCGCATTAATCGCTTTTGAAATTACTTCAGTTACTTCTTCTCCAGCTGAGATTATAACTTCAGAATTTAATGGGTTTACAACATCGTTCAACACCACTCGTCCTAAAATACGCTCACCCAAAGATTCGATTACCTCGTCATTTTTCTTTAAAGCTTTAACCTCTATTCCACGTAAAGTTCCACAGTCAACTGAATTCACAATTACATCCTGTGCAACGTCATGTAAACGACGTGTTAAATATCCAGCATCCGCTGTTTTTAACGCCGTATCCGCAAGACCTTTACGAGCACCGTGGGTAGAAATGAAATACTCTAAAATCGATAGACCTTCCTTAAAGTTAGAAAGAATCGGATTTTCGATAATTTCACCACCACCTGCAGTTGATTTTTTCGGCTTAGCCATCAAACCACGCATACCTGTTAACTGACGAATCTGCTCTTTAGAACCCCTCGCTCCAGAATCCAACATCATGTATACTGAGTTAAATCCTTGTTTATCTTCACGAATGTTCTTCATCGCTAATTCAGTTAACATTGCGTTTGTAGAAGTCCAAACATCAATAACCTGATTGTAACGCTCGTTGTTTGTGATAAGCCCCATGTTATAGTTCATTGTAATATGATCTACTTGTTGGTTAGCATCATCAATCAACTCTTGCTTACGTGGAGGAATAATAATATCCCCTAAACTGAATGATAATCCACCACGGAATGCATAACCGTATCCCATGCTCTTAATATCATCCAAGAACGCAGCAGTTGTTGGTACATCAGTAATACTAAGAATACGACCAATAATATCTCTTAAAGATTTTTTAGTCAATACCTCATTAATATAACCTGCAACTTCTGGTACAACTTCGTTGAATAAAATTCTACCTGCAGTTGTTTCTATGATTTGGTAAACTAATTCACCTGCTTCATTATAGTCTTTTGCACGAACTTTAACACCAGCATTTAATTCTAATTTACCTTCGTTAATTGCAATATGTACTTCCTCTACAGAGTAAAAAGTCAATCCTTCACCTAACACATTTTCTTCTGGAGTACTCTTACGTAACTTAGTCATGTAATATAATCCAAGAACCATATCCTGAGACGGTACAGTAATAGGTGCACCATTGGCAGGGTTCAAGATATTGTGAGAAGCTAACATCAATAATTGAGACTCAAGGATTGCTTCTGGTCCAAGAGGTAAGTGAACTGCCATCTGGTCACCATCGAAATCGGCGTTGAATGCCGTACACACTAATGGGTGTAATTGAATAGCTTTACCTTCGATTAACTTAGGTTGGAAAGCTTGAATACCCAATCTGTGTAACGTAGGAGCACGGTTTAATAATACCGGGTGTCCTTTAATCACGTTTTCTAAGATATCCCAAACAACTGGTTCTTTCTTATCTATAATTTTCTTAGCAGATTTTACTGTCTTAACAATTCCTCTTTCGATCAACTTACGAATAACGAAAGGTTTGTATAATTCAGCTGCCATATCTTTTGGCAATCCACATTCGTATAATTTCAA
>JASLDM010000080.1 GCA_030151565.1 Flavobacterium sp.
TCAATAAAAAAAGGACTTGATACAGATCAAGTCCTTTACTATTTAAAATAAAAACAGTTGCGATATTCGCTATTTGTTATTGCCAACCTCCACCGAGAGATTTATATAGTTTAACGCGGGCAAGTAGTTTGTTTTGTTTGAGTTTATTCAAGTTCAACTCACTTTCTAAAGCTACTTTTTGGGCGTTGATGATTTCGAGATAGGTCGCATATCCACTATTGAACAACAAGTTGGATTGTTTTACTCCTAAACGAGAAGTGGTTACTTGCTCTTCTGCTATGTCCAATTGTTCGTTTAAGGATTCTAGGATAACCAAAGCATCTGTAACGTCGTTAATTGCGGTATAGACCGTTTTTTGGAAATCAATTTCAGCTTGTGTACGTTGTAGTTTGGCTACTTCAAAGTCCGTTTTTAGTTTTCTTTTATTGAAAATAGGTTGTGTCAATTTACCAACCACACTTCCAAAAAGAGATCCGGGAATGTTGAACCAATTGCCTGTTAGCATACTATTTACACCACCTGCCAAATCAATTTGTAGGCTAGGGTAGCGGTTGGTTTGTGTAACCCCTACATTGGCATTTTTTACTTTAAGCTCTAATTCGGCGGCTCTTACATCGGGTCTTTTGCTAACCATAAACAACGGCACACCGGTGCTCAAGGCTTCGTCATAACTTAGGTCTGCCAACTTTGTTTCTCGTTCTATAGCTGTCGGAAGCTGTCCTGTAAGTAGTGAGATTGCATTTTCTTGAATGGCAATCTGCTGCTTTAAAGAGGGGATCAAGGCTTTGGCAACCAACATTTGCGAACGGGTTTGTTGGATTGCTAAAGAGGTAATTTGACCAGCATCTCTTTGGAGCTCTACAATTTTAAGCGTGTTTTTTGTCAGCTCATAATTGGCATTGGCAACTTCCATTTGCGCATCCAAAAGCAAGAGGTTGTAATACCCTTCTGCTATCTTGGCAATCAACTCTGTTTGTACTGCTTTTTGTGCTTCATACGTTTGTAGGTATTGCGCTAACGTTTGTGCTTTTTGACTGCGTATTTTACCCCAAATATCCACTTCCCAACTCAAGGCTAATGAAGAGATATATTGGGCAGAATTTACATACATTGTGCTTGGGGCATCTGTTCCTTTTTCTGCATACCAACCAGATGAGGCAGAACCGTAATAATTTTCAGAGCGATATTGGTATGCCACATTTCCGGCATCCATACTCAAAGAGGGCAACCAAGCGACTCTGGCTTGTCTCAGTTTTTGATCTGCTATTTCAATGTTTTTTAAAGCATTTTGCAAGTTGAAGTTATGCTCTAATCCTAAGTCGATCAGTTCAAGCAATTGCTCATCCTCAAAAAAGTCTTTCCAATTAATATCTGCAATTCCAACAGAATCTTGAGCTTTTAGCGTGTCTTGGGTTCTATAGTGCTCTGGAAGATTGAAATCTGGAGCAGTATAGGTTGACTGCGGAACACAGGAATGAAAAAGGATCATTCCGGAGACCATTGCAGTATAGAGCGTATAGCGGGTTCGTTTTGTTTGAATCATAATTTTCATTTAGTCGTTAGTAAATTTTGCTTTCCAACGTTCATCGATCGATTGGAAAACATAGTAGAGTACAGGAATGATAAAAATACCTGCGGCTACACCAAATAACATTCCTCCGGCAGCACTAAAACTGATGGAATGGTTTCCTTGTGCCGATGGTCCAACCGTCCACATCAATGGGATTAGTCCAGCTACAAAGGCAAATGAGGTCATTAAAATAGGACGCAAACGCATCTTAGCCCCTTGAACTGCAGAGTCAAATATAGACAAGCCTGCTTTGCGTTGCTGTAAGGCAAACTCAACAATCAGAATGGCGTTTTTAGCCAAGAGTCCAATTAACATAATGAGTCCTACTTGCACGTAAATATTGTTTTGTAAACCTACAATATTGATGATGGTAAACACTCCTAATAAACCTGTTGGTACAGAAAGTAAAATAGCCAAAGGCAATAAATAACTTTCGTATTGTGCCGACAGTAAAAAATAGACAAAGAGAATACTCAATCCAAAGATTAGAATAGCTTGATTTCCCGATGACTTTTCTTCTAAGGTCATTCCCGTAAATTCATACGAATAGTTTCCAGGTAATTTAGAAGATACTTCTTCAACTGCTTTAATCGCATCTCCAGTACTGTATCCAGGTGCTGGATTTGCTTTGATTGAGATGGCATTGTATAGATTGTAACGGGTAACTGTTTCTGGTCCAAAAACCTTTTTCAACTTGATTAAGGTGTTGGCTGGCAACATTTCTCCATCTTTGTTTTTTACATAGATCGATTTAAACGATTGTGGATCATTACGGTAGTTGACATCAGCTTGCATATACACGCGGTAGGTTCTTCCAAATCGACTGAAATCTCCAGCATTTACACGTCCGTAATAGTTTCTTACCGTAGTCATCAGATCTTTAACGCTTACGCCTAATGATTTTGCTTTGATGTAATCAATTTCCAACAGGTACTGTGGGAAGTTGGCTTTAAACGAGGTAAACGCATTGGATATTTCTTCGCGTTGGTTTAGCTCTTTAATCAAGTCGTTGGCAGCATTACTAAACTCGTCAAAACCTCCACCCATACGATCTTGCAACACAAATTCTAATCCACTAAAGTCTCCAAAACCTTGAACCGTTGGACGTGGGTAAACATTGAAAGAGGCATCGTTTAAAACCGATAAATCACTTTGAATATTTGCAATAATCGCATTGATGTCTTTCTCTTTTCCACGCTCTTTATAAGGTTTTAGGTTGATGTATCCTACCGCAAACGAGGGACTGGCATTACCGTCAATGGTGTTGTATCCAGAGATGGCTGTCATCCCTTCAATATCGGTACGTTGTTTCAAAATACTATCCGCTTGTGCCAATACTACCTTTGTACGCGCTAAAGAAGCTCCAGGAGGCATGGTAAGCGAGTAGGTTACAAAACTATCATCCTCTGTAGGAATAAAGCTTGTAGGTGTTCTAAAAATCAAGACTACCCCTAGGCCAATTACAACAGCTAATCCAATCAAAGAGAGTTTGCTGTTTTTAATGAGCTTGCTTATGGTATTGACATACTTATTTGTAAAACTGTCAAACGCCGTGTTAAATGCAAAAAAGAAACGGCCTTTTACGCTTTCAAACTTGTTTTTAGGCGTGGTTTCTGCCGCGCCTTTATCGTGATCTTGCTTTAAGAATAAGGCACATAATGCCGGACTTAACGTTAAGGCATTTACCGCCGATATCAAAATAGCGATTGCTAGGGTATAGGCAAACTGCTTGTAAAATAGTCCAGCAGGGCCTTGCATAAAACCAACGGGTAAAAATACGGCAGCCATAACCAAGGTAATCGATAAAATGGCACGTGTAATCTCACTCATCGTAGAGATGGTTGCTTCTTTGGCTTTCATCCCAGTTTGATGCATTTTTTCGTGTATGGCTTCTACAACCACAATGGCGTCATCCACCACAATACCAATGGCTAAAACTAATGCAAACATCGTAAGAATGTTGATAGAGAAGCCCAATAGGTAAATGAAAAACAAGGTTCCTAATAAAGAAACTGGAATTGCAATTACCGGAATCAAGGTAGAACGGAAGTCTTGTAAGAAGATAAACACGATGATAAACACTAAGAAGAAAGCTTCAAAAAGCGTACTTCTTACCTGATGAATCGATTCGTCAATTTGATCTTTTACAGAGTAACTAATGTCGTATTTTACGCCTTCTGGAAATGATTTCGATACGCGCTCCAATACTTTGCGTACGCCTATATCGATATCACGTGCGTTTGAACCACTGGTTTGCGTAATGTTCATAGTAAGTCCAGGAAAGCCGTTTACACTGTTGTCACTCCCTACGTTGGAAGCGCCAAACTCTACACGTGCAATGTCTTTTAGGTACAGTACAGAACCGTCTTTATTGGCTTTAATTACAAGGTTTTCAAACTC
>JASLDM010000087.1 GCA_030151565.1 Flavobacterium sp.
GCGTGCGTGTAGGTGAATACCGCCATCGGGATTGCTGCGGTCTGCGCCATATTTTAAGTCGCCTTTTATAGGGCAACCTACTGCGGCAAGCTGACAGCGAATCTGGTGATGCCTACCGGTATGTAAATCAATTTCCAATACAGAATATGATTTCAGTTGGTGAAACATGCGATACGTTAGCTTTGCTTTTTTGCTGTTTGGCACTTCTTTACGATGTGCTTTTGAAGTATTGTTTTTGGGGTTTCTAACCAAGTAATGTTCCAATGTATCTTCTACTTTTGGAGGAGCATTCTTAATTACTGCCCAATAGGTTTTTTGTGTTTCTCTATTTTTAAACGATTCGTTTAAGCGAGTAAGTGCTTTGGAAGTTTTTGCAAAAACAACCAAACCTGATGTGGGACGGTCTAGACGGTGAATGACACCTAGATAGGCATCGCCAGGTTTGTTGTATTTATCTTTTAAATAGCGTTTTACAATTTCACTCAAAGGTGCATCTCCAGTTTGATCGCCTTGGACAAGGTCGCCCACGCGTTTATTAATGACAATAATGTGATTGTCTTCAAAGAGTACTTGTAGGTTTTGAGGTGTAGTACTTGTTTTCATCAAAAGCATTAAATGAAAATATCCTTAAAGTTAAGGATATTTTATAGTGTTTGGTAAACGTTTTTATTTAGTATTGTTCGTTTTCATTTGGAAAGTCTACAGCTTTCACATCGCTAACATATTGAGAAACGGCCTCTTTCATTTGGTCGTAAATGTTTAAGTAGCGTCTTAAGAAACGAGGGTTGAATTCGTGTGTAAGTCCAATCATATCGTGAATAACCAATACTTGACCGTCCACTCCGTTTCCTGCACCAATACCGATTACTGGAATTGAGATACTCTCTGCTACTTTTTTAGCTAATGCAGCTGGAATTTTCTCTAAAACTAAAGCAAAACATCCAATTCTTTCAAGCATTTTAGCATCTTGAATTAGTTTGTCTGCTTCTTCATCTTCTTTAGCTCTTACAGTATAAGTTCCGAATTTATAAATAGACTGAGGTGTTAAACCCAAATGTCCCATCACTGGAATACCAGCTCCAAGAATGCGTTTAATACCTTCTTTTATTTCGTGACCACCTTCCATTTTAACAGCGTGCGCACCGCTTTCTTTCATAATACGGATGGCAGAGCGCAAGGCCTCTTTAGAGTCGGATTGGTACGTACCAAAAGGTAAGTCTACTACAACAAGAGCACGATCTACACCACGTACAACAGATGTTGCGTGATAAATCATTTGGTCTAAAGTAATAGGTAACGTTGTTTCGTGTCCCGCCATCACATTACTAGCAGAATCTCCTACTAGCATCACATCGATTCCTCCAGCTTCTAATACTTTTGCCATAGAGTAATCGTAGCAGGTAAGCATAGAGATTTTCTCTCCATTGGCTTTCATATCAATAAGTGATTTCGTGGTTACTTTCTTGTAGTCTTTCTTTGCAACTGACATTGATTTCGATTTTTATTGATTCGTAAAGGTAATTAAATTCTACGAGTATTGATTTATTTAACAATAATAATAAAAGATGACCTTTTTAAGCTTATCGTTTTCAAAGTAAAAGCTGTATGCGCCAAAATCACTTAGAATGCTAAAGCTATCATCATATGGATTGTAATGATTTAGGTATCCTTTAAGGGTGTCTACAAAACCTTTTCTTGAGGTATTCTGTGTAAATAAGAATTTCTCGAAACGGAACCCTGTGTTTTTGGACGTTAAATTCAACTCGTAGATTTTGGTGAATTTAAGTTGCTTGTTAATACAAGAGATTCCAAATTCATAGGCACGATACAAATCGCCTTCTACTTCACCACAAAGGTTGTATTCTGGTAGAATTTCTTTTCTTTTTCCAAGGCTGGTTTCAATTTCTGCTTGTGTAAATCCGTCTTCAGGTTCTAGCTTGCCATTTAAGACAAAGCCTGCTTTCTTTTTGTTGTTTAAAAAAGCTTCGTATTTATCTTCGCTTACTGGCTGTAAAGCTCCTTTTACATAAACTAATAAAGCAGCTAGTTTTTCAAGTTTGGCCGTTTCATTTTTAAGTGTCGCTAATTCAATATTGTGTTGCAAAGCCTTTTTTTGATCTTCAAAGCTGTTGCTCCAACTCAATTCTAGCAGTTCCTCGGCGTAACTCGTTTTTATGGTGAGGTTGCTGCTTTTTAGGTATGCTTTTTCCAAATCTTTGAACACAGGACGAGGTCCTAGGTTTTTTTGAAGGGTATAAGCGATTTCACTTTTGTTAATAGGCCCCACATTTACCCATTCGTTTTCATTAAATGGATAATACCCAATCGGAACCGCAGTTCCGTTTAGTAGGGTTGTGATAACGCTTGATTTTTCGTTGGTATCACTGTATATTTTTAGAGAAGCTTGCGTTGTAAATAAATGCGGTGCTCCATAGAATTCATCTTCATCTATAATAGGAGAAGGGGATTCTTCGTAGTTGTCGTTACTATATAGGGCGGTACTCAAGTTTGTGATGGTAACAAAGCCTTTTTGGCCGTTATCCAAAGCTACTTGATACCAATTGTCTTTATCACTTTTGGTGATTTCAATTTGTGTACTACGCAATAAAACACCTTTTTCAAGGCTTTTTGCAGACGGTTTCTCATAAACGAGTAACGGTGACGATACGTAGTAGTTCTCTTGTGCTAAGGCAGTAATAGCCATTAGAAAAGAACTGATGGAATAAATAAATTTACGCATAACTACTATTAACAATCTGCAAGGTTAACGGCTACTGCCAATCCACCTTCAGAGGTTTCTTTGTATTTGTGGTTCATATCTTTAGCCGTTTCCCACATAGTATTGACCACTTTGTCTAAGGGAACTTTAGCATTTTTAGGATCAGTGTCTAAGGCTAATTCAGCGGCATTAATAGCTTTGATGGCTCCCATAGTGTTTCGTTCGATACAAGGTATTTGTACCAAACCACCAATTGGGTCGCAAGTTAAACCTAAGTGGTGTTCCATAGCTATTTCTGCAGCCATAAGCACTTGGTCTGGAGTTCCGCCCATTAATTCACATAAAGCACCTGCAGCCATTGCTGATGAAACTCCGATTTCTGCCTGACAGCCTCCCATTGCAGCCGATATAGTTGCACCTTTTTTAAAGATACTTCCTATTTCTCCAGCTACCAAAAGAAATTGTTTAACCTCTTTTTTGGTGGCTTTGTGGTTTTCGATTACTAAATAGTACATCAATACTGCTGGGATAACGCCTGCACTTCCGTTTGTAGGCGCTGTTACAACTCTACCCAAAGCGGCATTTACCTCATTCACCGCTAGGGCAAAACAACTTACCCATTTCAGGATTTGTCTAAAGTAAACTTTTGTTTTTCTAATACTGTGAATCCATTCTACCGGATTGTCATAAGGAATACTACCTTTTAGTTTGCTATGGGTGTCATAAGCACGTCTGCGAACGTTTAAGCCACCTGGAAGTACTCCTTCGGTATGGCAACCAATATACATACACTCTAGCATAGTGTCCCAGATGCGTAGTAATTCGTGTTCAATTTCTTCGTCTGTACGTAGCGAACGTTCGTTTTCTAAGACTATTTCAGAAATGCTTTTACCTTCAGATTTACAATATGCCAACAATTCCGTAGCCTTGTCAATAGGGAATGGGAACGAAGCTTTGATTTCGTCATTTTCAGGATTTGCAGCTGTTTCTTCTTTTACGGTAAAACCACCTCCAATGGAGTAAAAAGTCGATTCGTAAACCGCCGTGGATGTTGTTGCCGTAAACTTCATTCCGTTGGCGTGGAAAGGAAGGAACTCTCTATTGAATACAATATCTGTTTTAGGATCGAACGCAATAAGGCGTTGGTTGCCTAAATTCAATTGTTTGTTTGCGTTGATATTCTCGATTATACTACCGATTTGATCGACAGGAACATATTCAGGATCGGCACCGCTTAATCCTAGCATTACTGCTAAATCAGTTGCGTGACCAATACCCGTTAACGATAGCGATCCGTAAAGGTCAATGCGCACTTGTATAACCTCAGAAAATAAGCTGCGTTGCTCCAGTTCTTTTAAAAAAGATTCAGCGGCTCTCCAAGGTCCTAAAGTGTGAGAACTCGACGGTCCTACTCCAATTTTCAACATATCAAAAACAGAGATACATTCCATATATATAAGTAAATTTAAAACACGAAGATAGTTAAATTCTCTACAGTTGCAACGAGTGGGATTCAAATAAATGCGTTAAAAATATGTCAGCAGAACTGACTAAAAGGAATATAATTTTGATAATAAGCGTAGAATTGTGTCAAATTGTCATAAAAAAGCAGGGTGATTTTGCAGATTGCTGTCAAGAGTAGCTTTGTTTAAGCTTGGCACAGTGATTGTCTATTACTAATCGAGTTTGAAAACTGAATAAAAATAATCTAACTATTATAAAATATTATGAGTAAAATAATTGGAATTGACTTAGGAACTACGAATTCATGTGTTTCTGTTATGGAAGGAAATGAGCCAGTAGTTATTCCTAATGCAGAAGGAAAAAGAACAACACCATCTGTAATTGCGTTTGTAGAAGGTGGTGAAATTAAAGTAGGAGATCCTGCAAAAAGACAAGCAGTAACAAATCCAACAAAAACCATAGCATCGATCAAAAGATTTATGGGAGATAAATATAGCGAAGTAGCTAGTGAGGTGAGTCACGTTCCTTTTAAAGTTGTAAAAGGAGATAACGATACGCCTAGAGTTGACATCGACGGACGTTTATATACGCCTCAAGAATTGTCTGCTATGACGCTTCAAAAAATGAAAAAAACAGCTGAAGATTATTTAGGACAAGAAGTTTCTGAGGCAGTTATTACAGTACCAGCTTATTTTAATGACGCACAACGTCAAGCTACTAAAGAAGCAGGAGAAATTGCTGGATTAAAAGTTAGACGTATTATCAATGAGCCTACTGCAGCAGCATTGGCTTATGGATTAGATAAAGCAGGACAAGATCAAAAAATCGTTGTTTATGACTTAGGTGGTGGTACTTTTGATATCTCTATCTTAGAATTAGGTGACGGAGTGTTTGAAGTATTGTCTACAAATGGAGATACTCACTTAGGAGGGGATGATTTTGACCAAGTAATTATCAACTGGTTAGCTTCTGAGTTCCAAACTGAAGAAGGTGTTGACTTGCGTCAAGATCCAATGGCTTTACAACGTTTGAAAGAAGCTGCTGAGAAAGCAAAAGTTGAGTTGTCTTCTTCTACACAAACAGAAATCAACTTACCTTATGTTACGGCTACTGCTTCAGGACCAAAACACTTGGTAAAAACATTGACTAGATCTAAATTTGAGCAATTATCAGATGAGTTGATCCGTCGTTCTATGATTCCTTGTGAGAAAGCGTTGAAAGATGCTGGATTATCTAAATCAGACATTGATGAAGTAATCTTGGTTGGAGGATCTACACGTATCCCTAGAATTCAAGAAGAAGTTGAGAAATTCTTTGGTAAAAAACCATCTAAAGGAGTTAATCCAGACGAGGTTGTAGCTATTGGAGCTGCTATCCAAGGAGGAGTATTAACAGGAGATGTTAAAGGTGTATTGTTATTAGACGTTACGCCACTTTCATTAGGTATTGAGACTATGGGAGGTGTATTCACTAGATTAATCGATTCGAATACAACTATTCCTACTAAAAAATCTCAAGTGTTCTCTACAGCTGCGGATAACCAACCATCGGTTGAAATCCACGTATTACAAGGAGAGCGACCAATGGCTAACGATAACAAAACAATCGGTCGTTTCCACCTTGACGGTTTACCACCAGCACAAAGAGGAGTGCCTCAAATTGAAGTAACCTTTGATATTGATGCGAATGGGATTATTAAAGTTTCTGCTACTGATAAAGGAACAGGTAAATCTCACGATATCCGTATCGAGGCTTCATCTGGATTAACAGAGGAAGAAATCCAAAGAATGAAAAAAGAAGCTGAAGCAAATGCTGATGCTGATAAAGCAGCAAAAGAAACAGCTGATAAATTGAATGAAGCTGATGCAATGATTTTCCAAACAGAAAAACAATTAAGTGAGTTTGGTGATAAGTTGTCTGCGGATAATAAATCTAATATCGAAGCTGCTTTAGAGGAATTGAAAAAAGCTTATGATACTAAAGAATTAGCTACTATTCAACCTGCGTTAGACAAAATTAACGAGGCTTGGAAAGCTGCTTCTGAGGAAATGTACAAAGCGCAAGCTGAAGGACAACAAGGTGGTGCTGAACAAGCGCAACCAAACCAAGGAGGTGCTGATGCTGACGGTACACAAGATGTAGATTACGAAGAAGTTAAATAATCGGATATCCGACATTTAATAGTTAAAAAGTAGAAGCCGAGTCTGTTATAGACTCGGCTTTTTTTGTTTACTTACTTTTTTGAGAGAAGGGTATGAGCCGAATAGCTTAATTATTCGGCTCATTGTATTTTATAAAAGGACAGAAGTAATTTTTATTAGGCTGTTTTACTGAGAATTATTATTTTTATTCTGACTTTAAAATTGGTGTCAGATGATGATAGCTACTGTTGTTGGGATATGGATAATGCAACTTGCACTGAGTGTGCTTTTAGACGCCAAGGGATTGCGATTGTGGAAACACGCGGTAGTTGCACTAATCTTAGCGATGTATAGCTTTGTGATACCGCCTTTGTTTTATCCTGTTGTATTGCCTAATGGGCCACGTTGTGGTATGCCAGATTTAGGAATATTTATGTTTTTCTTGTTAGGAGGGGGAGGGTTGACTATTGTTACTCATTTCGTTTACCTTCTAATAGCGAAGAATAAACGAAATAAGGTAACACGATAGTCTTTATACAGTTCTTCAGGGTTTTTAGTTAAGTTCCATATTCTGACGGCTATTCACTATTTTAAGCGTATATTTCTCAATGTAGGGTCTTGCTTCTTCCAAAGTTGCAATTCCGGGAAACTCAATGGGGGTAGCAGAGAAATATCCTTTCAATACGCTTATAGGTTTTCCGTTTCGCATAAATACAGATAGGGAATTGGCTACCTTTGG